>JAITBI010000036.1 GCA_031283685.1 Puniceicoccales bacterium
TCATCGTTGATGGTTAGAGAGTTTTCCTCGCCGGCACTGTATTTCGTCCCATCCGGAGCGACGTAGCGCATCCCACTTTTCAGCCCTCCGAAATTCTTCGCGAAGTTGTTGTTGTCGCATCTGGCGATGGACAGGTTACCGCCGTTGAGGGTGATGGTTCCGATGCCGTCACTCGTGCCGTAGGCATTCACGTTGCCGCTGGACAGGGTGATGTTTTTGAGGGAGTCGTAGGTGTTGAACGTCCCGTCGTTCACGGCGATGGAAGCGATGTCCTCCACGGGGCCATAGGCATTCACCGTCCACCCGCTGTCGATGCGGATGATGGAGCCTGCCGTGCCGTCGCTCATGCGGGCCTTGGCAATGGCACCGAAGATGTTCATGGTGCCGGTGCCACCGCTTGGATGTCCACCGCTGGCGATGGAATCTTCCGTCTCACAGGTGGCATCTTCCCGCTGGGGACCGAGTTCGCGGGCACGGCCGATGTTCAATTGGAAATTCGGTCCCAGGGCGATGGCCCGGGCATAGGTCCCGCTTCCCTGGTCATCGGCAAGGGTCATGGTGGCCTGGCCAGCGGCCACCACCACCGGTGCACCAAGTTTCAGGGCGGCGATGTTGACCGTCGCCTCACCGGCATCACCATTATTGAAATAGAAACGAAAGTTGGAGTTCCGATCGCCGCCCAGCGTACCGAGGTAAATGGCTCCGGAATATGGATGATACCCGGCGGTGGTCATGGTACCGCTGCCAAGGAATTCCACGGTCCAATCGTCAAAGGTTGGATCGCCATAGGTCTGCCCTGCGCCGAACAGCGCGGCGCGGGCGGAGCTCCCGGAAGAGGTGGCGGTGGCGGACAGGTTAGCCCCATCGCCAAAGGACCCCATCGTCCAGTGGGAGAAATCACCGCCGATAGACGCATAGCCTGTACCGAACAGCGCGGCGGAAGCGGAGGCGGAGTTCCCGGAAGAGTTGGCGGTGACGGATAGGTTAGCCCCATCGCCGAAGGACCCCACGGTCCAGTGGGAGAAATTGCCAGAGGCCTCCCCTGCGCCGAACAGCGCGGCGCAGGTGTAGTACATGGAAGAGTTGGCGGTGGTAAATAGGTTAGCATTGGCGCCGAAGGACCCCACGGTCCAGTGGGAGAAATTGCCAGAGGCCTCCCCTGCGCCGAACAGCGCGGCGGAGGCGGAGTACCTAGAAGAGGTGGCGGTGGTGGACAGGTTAGCCCTGGCGCCGAAGGCTACACCACCAGAATCCCTCACCATCCAATGGGAGAAATCGCAGCCGCCAATAGTCTGCCCTGCGCCGAACAGCGCGGCGTAGGCGAAGGAGCTCTCGGCGGTGGCGGACAGGTTAGCCCCATCGCCGAAGGACCCCACCGTCCACTGGGAGAAAGTGCCGCCAATGGTCTGCCCTGCGCCGAACAGCGCGGCGCAGGCGGAGCTCTCGGTGGCGGTGGCGGTGGCAGTGGCGATTACCCGAGCACCCCGGGGGTCAAAGGTAAGGTAATTGGCAGTGGTGGTGGAAGCGGCATAGGGAACGCCTACGGCCACGGCATAGGCATTGGCACCGCTTCTGTCATTGGCTTGGGCGGAAAACCGGTACTCCTTCGGACCATCGGCATTATCCAACGCCACGGTGAATGGCAAACCCTCACCGCCCTGTACACCGCCGAGGTCCATGGCCGCGGCACGATACCTGTTGTTTTCAGGGCTGCCGTTGGCAGTGGCGGATATGAGGTATGCCGCAGCAGTATCGATAACACCGCCGTTGACCAGTGTTAAAATTTTCCCGGGAAAATTTCCTCCGGAAAAATATATGCCATGGGCAGGACTGTTGCCGGACACGCTAATATTACGCATGTAACCGCTCCCGATAAATGGGTTGGTGAAATCGTTTGCCGGAACATTATCTTCCCCGTTGGCGGAAAACGTTATCATTGTGTCACCGGCACCTATTTGCAGCGGGGTGTTACGTACCGAAGTAACTCCTAATGCCCCGCTAGGCAGCAGGCAAACGGCCCAACACGCCGCACTGGCACAGATTCTCCTCCACCATAAAATACCTCCCCCATTTGTGTCCGATTTGTGTCCATCCATTGGTCTCTCCTTATCCTACCGCAGCGTAGGACCTTTTACTCCCTTTTCAAGCCTTTTTGCGAAATTTTTACTTTACCGCCGGAAATCCTGGCGAACAAATTCCCAGGCAGTGGTGAAGATTTGGATCGGGACGATACTGGCTTTATTTCTTGTCACAAATTTGGTAATTTCACATTGGTAAAGGCACCCGTAAACGTTTACTCAAAAAGCATATTGAATCCTATTCTTTTTCGCCCGAAATCTAATTTTTTTATCGGGGATAGTAGTCGTAGGAAAGCGCGTATCGCAGGCCTTTCTCTGCTCTTTGAAGGCAGAAAATTATAAAATGTTGCCTACGTCGTCAAAATTTATTTGATGTATTATTGAAGTTACGGTGGTATTAGTTTTGGCGTTCATTTTCTAATTCCCTTAAAATGTCATCAAGTAAAAATATCGAAGATAGAAAAGCATCTCTCAGGCATTATACCTTTGAGGAGTTGCAGGATTGCGTCGAAAACGACTTCAAAAATTTGAATGCCATCAAGTTGGCAAGAACCCCTCCCCACGAAATAGGCGCTTGGCTTGAAAGGCTCTCGCAGGAAGAACGAGAAATAGTTTTACGTAAATTATCCGTAGACGACGTAACCGAAGTTTTGGCGGAAATGAATGTTTCCGATTCGGCCGAAATCATTTCTGAAATGCGGGATGCCAAAGCTATAAAAATTTTGAGCTCCCTTGCCCCAGACGATGCCGCTGACCTGCTAGGTGAGTTAGAAGATGACGTAAGAGAACGGCTAATGTCTAAAATGCCATCGCAGGTTGCTGCAACCTTACGTAACCTGTTAACCTACGACCCGAATACTGCGGGTGGCGTCATGACTCCCCATGTTGCGGCCCTAAAAATAGATATGACGGTCGATGAAGCCATTGAATTTTTGAGAGAAAATAAGGACGTAGCGGAGAACGTGGAAAGTTTGTATGTCACCGATAATAAAAAACATTTGGTCGGAGTTCTAAATATACAAAAATTACTATGGACTGATCCGCATGCAAAGATTGGTGACCTGATGTGTAGCGAAGTCGAGGGTATCTGTTCTCTGGAGCAGGATAAGGAAACAGTCGCCCATATAATGGCGAAAAATCACTTCAACACATTGCCCGTTGTCGATGGGCAACACCGATTGATCGGTATTGTTACCCACGATGACGTCATCGATATTTTGCGGGAGGAAGCAACGGAAGATATTCAAAAATTGCACGGAGCGGGTGGAGATGAGAGCATTCACGATAGCGTACCCTATAGTATTTTTAGGCGTACACCATGGTTGGTGATAAATTTGTGTATTGCGTTTGTAACGGCTGGCGTTATTCGCATTTTTGAACAAAGAATTGCCCAGTGTACTATACTGGCAGTTTTCATGGTGATGATAACCGGACTAAGTGGCAATTCTGGAGCCCAAACATTGGCAATCGCAATCAGAGGCCTCGCATTGGGCGAGTATCATAGTGGGGATTCGCCAGGGGTCGTACTTAGAGAAACTTTGAAAGGGTTCCTCAATGGTATTATCATAGGTTTTATCGCACTCGTTGTGACAGGTATTTGGTCACAAAATATAAAAGTTGGGGTGGTGGTTTTCTTGGCAATGATCCTTAATATGGGACTATCTGGGTTCATTGGATCACTTGTTCCGATATTTTTGACGCGCATCAAATGTGACCCCGCCCAAAGTTCATATATTTTTCTCACTTCGATAACCGACATTGCAGGAATGTTCATTTTCTTGGGAATCGGATCATATTTTCTGCTCTAAATGTTTCGTTTTACGTTTTGTTTCTGAATAGCATGAAGCAGATTGCCCAAGACCTGAATTTAAAAGCAACAGCGAATTCCATGTTTTGTAAAATCTTCCCAAAACTTTGTAATTTATTCGGTAAATATACCCTGTTTGGAAAATTTCGGGGAAAGAACCTTGAAATATATACCATCAAATTCACCAACATCAAACAGTTTCCTCAACAACTCGTGGTGAAAAGCAATCTTGGACTTGCTGAGCCATTTCGTATTGTGGCCCGAAAAAGACCTTTTTTCATCTGTTTCCATAAAATTTTCGATGGAGATATATATTTTACAAATAATCCGATTCTAGATAGTAGGCTACTGTTTTCAACAAACAGACAGGACCTTTTGAATTTGATCCTACAGTATGATGAAATTCAGGACCAATTTCACAATATTTGGAAGACAAGGAAATGTGACGGTACACTGTCCGTAAATAATAATTTTATCATATACCACGAGCCATTTAGACTGATTACGAAAACAACTCGCGAAAGAATAAAGAATGTAGCAAACCTAATTTGTGACATCACAGATATTATCAAATTGTTAGGAAGGTTTACAACCCAAGATAATTCGATGGGGTGAATTTTATCTACGCTACGAAGTTACATCTGCATGGGGCTAATGTCTCAGGTTGAAAATTACCGAAGCCTCATGTTTTGCATCAAGCTAATCATAGGCAAAAACATTGCAATTACGATAATACCAACAACAATGGCCAAAAGTATTATGAGAACTGGTTCAATCAGAATTGTCAGAATTGTCAGTTGTTGCTCGATTTTTTGATCGTATATTTCCGATATTTTTGCGAATGTTTTGGCCAATCCCCTTGATCGTTCTCCCGCTAGAATCAGGCCATTGTCCGTTGTCGTAAGAAATTTATTGCCCCTGAAACTGTCTGACAAAGTTTCTCCCTGTGTTATTTTCATCAAAACTTTTTCAAAAGCTTCCTTGCATTTATCGTTATTTATTACCCCAATTGACAATTGCAAGGCCTCCTGAAGTGGTACTCCAAATGACATCAACATCCCAATGGTTCTGAAGAAGGTGTTGAGGTTCATGGCCAGGAATAATTTGTTCAAAATTGGCAGCTGATTTTTGAAAGATCTTTTACAAAGATAAATTCTAAAAGCTACGATGGTGGCCATGGCAAATATCACCATCATTCCCCAGTGGTTTCCGATAAAATTACAAAAGTTCACCACCCATTGGGTTAACCGTGGAAGAGATCTACCACCGGAGCCTTGGGATGTAAAAATCATTTCAAACTTTGGAATAACAATTGTCATGAGCAAAATGAGAGCAATTCCAGCAACTATCAGTACAATCATTGGGTAGATTAGTGCCATTTTTACCTTTTCCCCAATGGACGATATTTTCTTACCGGCTTCGGACATTTCCCCCAATGCGATTCCGGGACATCCTATTTTTTCTGCGGCTTTGACTGTTTTTATTTCGGTATCTGAAAAAAACTGGCGGCAGCACATCATGCCTTCGGATAATGACATTCCCGCAGAAATTTTTTCCCTAAGAGAATGTATTACGTCGTAACCTGCAGAATCTCTTTTAAGTCCGATGGCCAACGTCGAAAGGCATTGTTCGATTGGTAAACCTGCCGTCAGCAGCATTGCCAATTGTTCAAAAAATGCATATTTCCAATTGGGTTGATCACGTTTTTTGCAGGAGAAAAGGCTATAAAACTTCTCCATGTGCAAATTATTTTTTCTGGTCTTTGTTTCACAACATTGCAACAGTTGTACATCGAATCCTTTATCTTTCAGTTCCTGCTCGGCGAGGGCTTTACTGTCGGAAATAATTTCACCTCTAACGGTCTCATTGTGAGAATCTACGGCTAAAAACCTAAATCGCATTGGTCGCAATTGTAAAAAATATTTTATATAAATAAACCCATTTCGTGAAAAATATTTCACAGTAAAAATAGAAATTGCCATCATAGACTTCATTTCCCCTTGCCTACTTAATTTAATAGTCCCACCTTTGGAAACGCCGTTGCTTTATCAGCTTTCCTGTCATCCGCAAAAGTAAAATTTTTTACAAAAAACTTGCCGCCAAAAGATTTTTCTGATAAAGATTATCATAATAACCAAAAAAAGAATAATATGGATGGCGTTAATGCTGCAACAAGTTATGGGGTGGGCATTCGGAGAGAAATATTACTCCTAAAAAATAGCAAACGAGCGGGTACAACGAGTTTACATGGTTCCGAAGACATCTCAGATCATCTACCATTTAGAAATGGAAAGAATGCAACTATGCTACCGTGTCTCATATCATCGAGAGACGCGGTAACTCTTGTTCCTAGGGCTGATCCACGTCAGATATTGGAAAACGGAGTCAGGAGAGCATTTTTTGGCATGACCGATAACATAGATGATGGGAGGTGGGATGATGTTCGCACCAGACTAATGACTGTGACTCTGGGGGAAGCCCGTAAGATTTGGCAGACGGTCGCAAATGAAATAGCGGCAGATTGCTTCGATGCTGATGGTCGTGTCGATGTCGGAAAGCTTAGAGAATGGATGGTATTTCTCGGGAATGAGGAAAATTTCGATGACGATGACGAGCCATTTTCTTTAATTCCCCACGATAGGTTCATGCGTTCTCAGATATGTATGGTATGTGAATGCCTTTTAGATAACAGAAACGGTGCAATGGACGAGTTGAATACCGCCAGCGGTATCACCCCCGTTGGGCCCCATGGGCAAGCCATTTTAGATATCATGTCGCAATACGGTGAGTCACCTTTGAATCCAGCCGTAGCCATACTGGCATCCCTGTTCACTCCTCACAGGCAATTGAGCTTGCCGGCATGCACGATACATTCTATCTTCAACGCAGAAATCCGAAACCATCCGAAACGGTTGATCAAAACGTATGTACAGATATTTGAGGGTGACCAATTTACCTTCCCGAGCGGCTATGCAGTCAAACAGCAACCCATAGAGAATGGTTTCATCACCGTTGATTTGATTAACGGGGGAGATGGGAGTCTCGCAGTATTTAGGGATATTTTTTGTGGCGATCCCAAAAAAATTAATCAACAAAAGGAACGGTGGCGACAAGAGGGGATAAAGTATGAATATGTTGAACCGACGACAGATGCGGATGAGGACGAGGATAAAAGCCGTGTACTTAAACTGCCAGTGCACAACATGAATGATGTATTCTTTGCCCACTTTCTTCAAGTATCTAACTTCGGAAATGGGGATATGGGTGACAATGAAACCTATGGTACCATGCCGGTATACGCCGGGCATGGGAAGGATACAATGTATTCATCGATAATCCAAGTGGATGGCTCAAATTTATCGGACGTGATAGCAAAATTAAAAGAACAAGCCGAAGCCCAACAGAAACTTGGACATCACTACATGCGTATAGCGACCGAAACACCTACCGGCAGTCATGCAGAGAACATTGACATCGCTGCCCTACTGGCCCTCGATCCAAATAGTATGAAAATCGGACAGGCCTATCCCATCGGCGATCGCAATAGGTGTGATGATGATATGTCCCAGAATATTCCCCGCCTGGCAATTAGAGTAAAAAAACAGGGATCATTGGTCTATGAATTCGGAACATTGGAGAAATTTGGATTCGAAAAGGATGACATATCATCTATTAAGGTTTATACCACCGACATCGAGGAACGCGATGCAGCATATTGGAAGTGGAAATAATTTACGAGTTAGAAAATTTGTATCACCTACTTTTTGCTGTTTTGCCTAAATTTATATGGACTGTCTTTATTATGGGAATTGTCTCCAAGCAATTTTTTGATTTCCAAATTCGTTAATTTTTTACATTTTCCTGGAGCAAGCCCGTGCAAATTTAGGTTTCCGATGCGTATTCTCTTCAACTTTTTCACAAATATACCAAAATGTTCAAATGCCCTATGGATTTCATTCTTTTTCCCTTGGGATAGTACAACTTCAAATGCATAATTTTTCATGTAACCGCGGCCAATTGACACAATCTTATCAAACCTCAAAAATTCACCATCCTCCTCAATTCCGTTTATTAGCTGGTGTATTACTTTATCGGATGGGGGCTTGGAAACCATGACCTCGTAATATTTCTTTATGCCGTAGGAGGGATGTGCTAGTTTCTGGGCTATATCACCATCATCGGTAACTATAACCATCCCTTCCGTTTCCTTATCTAGACGACCACAGAACATCAATTTTTTTTTGCTAAACTCTTTTGGGATGAAATCAAAAATTGTTTTGGGATTGTAACTATCCAAGTGGCTGCAAACACATCCAGATGGTTTGTTCATAGCTAGTATCAATGGCTGTTTTTTGTAAATTGCAATTTTATTTGATATCCCTATGCCATCTATGGCAATGACATCGGTTTCCGGGTCTATGCAAGTCCCAATTTTGGCAACTATTCCGTTTACGGAAACAATACCCGCAACGATCAATTCTTCTGCTTTTCGGCGAGAATTGGTTGTTTGTAATGCTAGAAACTTTTGCAACCTCATTTCAACAGAAATAATCACAGGAATCTATTTTAGCAATAATTATCAAAATTTTCCTATTCTTCACTGAAAGCATTTTTTACCACAAAAAACACTTGCGTTCTTGGACAAGTAGGTCATCATGTGTTCATGGATTTGTCCCTAAAATGTACTGAGCCCTATCTGCAAGAAACGAATATTTTGGACGTAGAATTTGACAATCTGTTTATTGGAAGCGAAAGAATTTTTAGTTTTGAAAATGGTACCGATCGATACGCCATTTCCATAAAGCCAAAGAACCTCGGACTAAAACCAAAGATCCTGTTGAATGTCGAAATAGCAGGGTGTCAAGCAGAAATTCTATTGGATAGGTTGTCAAATTTGGAAGTAATCGATAAAAAATTTACCGATATAGATCCTATGCTTTTCAATGATGAAATAAAGACGTTGTTATTAAATTGTTTGTTTAAACAGCATATTGCATCATTTTCATCAAAAATCGGGTTTGCCGTATACCTCAAAGAAGTTTCTTGCACAGAAACGCCCGCTCAATACGCGAAAGAAATTGGAGTAAATGTTGTCAAAAATAACACTACGGCTGTTTCATTTAATGTAAAGCTGAATAACGATTTGCTCAAAATTTTAAATTCTACATTTGAAAAGGTTGAAGCTACTACTTACGATATAAGCGGTGAACTGCCTTTTGAATGGTATCTAGAGGTCGGTAGAACAAGCGTGGGAGTACAAGATTATGAAAATCTTGAAGAATATGACATCGTGTTCCTCGATGAAGATGCAAGTGTGCGTACCGGGAAATACGAAGTAAAAGGATTAAATGGTATGAAGTTTTATGGAAAATTTGAAGGTAATAATTTAATTTTGGAAAATTAATTTTACTGGAACTTAAAAGAGGAGAGACTGGCGATGTCAGATAACGAAGAAAATAAATTGGAGAATGCCGACGAGATGGAAGAAAATGCAGATTTGGATGATATTTTGGACGAGGACGATGATAATGACGAGGAAGATGGTGAGGATGAAACGGAAGATACATTAGATTCCGATAAGGATTCATCTACGGCACCATCCAGCAAAGCATCCAAGGACATGAAACAGAAAGGTCCAACGCCGGATAATCCAGTGGCCGAAGATGCTACTGGGCATGAAGAAGAAAAAAAAGAAAAAGGCGGTGAAGATGAGAAAAAGGCGGAGTACGATGCTAAAGACGAAGAAGATGATGGTGAGGATGAAACGGAAGATGCATTAGATTCCGATAAGGATTCATCTACGGCACCATCTAACAAAGCATCCAAGGACGCGGCACAGAAAGGTCCAACGCCGGCTGATCCAGTGGTCGAAGGGGCTACCGAGCACGATGCGGAAGAGCAAGCGACTGAAGAATTTGCCGAAGGGAGGCTGGAAAAGCGATCAGCTGATGCTACGGGACAACCTGGTGAAAAAGACCCTCCTATCCCTAATCCTACGACACTTCCCGAGCGAACAAAGGTTAAGCAGGTAGTGAAGGAAGCGGTGGATTCACTTATGATCGATTTGACCTTTGAAACCGTTAGAAAAACTATAACACTTGCAGAATTAAAATCGATAAAACCAGGATATACATTCATTTCTCAAAACCCCGTCAACTCACCTGTTGAAATAAGGGCCAATGGTAAACTTATTGGATATGGAAAATTGGTCAGTGTAGATGGTAATATTGGAATTCAAATAATGGAGTTTGTATAGCATGGCGGCAGATATATCATTAAATCCAATAACGATAATCGTACTACTAATCGCGCTGTCACTTGCACCATTCGCGATATTGTTAATTTCATCGTTTGTAAAAATAGTTGTCGTCATGAACCTAGTTCGAAATGCGTTGGGTGTGCAGCAAGTACCTCCAAATATGGTACTCAATGGGCTAGCGATCATGCTTAGCATATACGTGATGTTCCCTGTGGTCAAGGAAATAGGGACCTTGGGGGCAAATGTTCCACTGGAATTTGATTCAATGGAAAAGATAAAGGCCGTCGCTAACACCCTACAAGCCCCGATTCAGAAATTCTTGGACAAACATGCCAACCAAAAGCACAAAGCATTTTTCCTGAAAACCGCCCGCAAGTTGTGGCCTCTACAAGATGCAGAAAAACTGCAGTCGGAAGACCTGATTGTCCTCATTCCAGCGTTTACGGTTACTGAATTGACGGATGCATTTCAAATAGGATTTTTGTTATACTTGCCTTTCATTGCCGTTGACCTCATTGTTTCAAATATTTTGCTTGCCCTTGGTATGATGATGGTATCGCCGATGACCATTTCTTTACCATTTAAATTGATGTTGTTTGTGATAGTAGATGGGTGGTCACGGCTAATTCATGGCCTAGTTCTGACCTACCGATAGTGTTATTGTTGTTGTGTTTGGTGGCGTATCCTGAGAAACAAAACTATGCCGAATAATAGTAGAAAAAGTGAATAAAATTGTCCGCGGGACATGGCAAGGATTAGTTGTGCATCGGGCTCACGAAAAAATTCCATAGAAATTCTAAAAACTGAGTATAATATTAAAAATTCTCCGCTAAGTTTCCCAGGAGTAATCTTTTCTTTGGTCCAGAAGCGGATTTGCACGTATATAAGCAATAGTAAACCCTCAAGGGAAGCTTCATAGAGTTGGGAAGGGTGCCGAGCGGGAATCACAGAAAGACGTGATGGAGAGTAACCACTTTGAGGAAAGATTACTGCCCACCTGACGTTTGTGATTTTCCCATAGAGTTCACCGTTGATAAAATTTGCGATGCGACCAAGTAAAAAACCAAAAGGCGCAATGGTTGAACAGATGTCCGCAAGGGATAACAGTGGTACATTGTTTTTTCTAGAAAAAATAACCATTGCGATAATAGTTCCAATAAATCCTCCGTGACTGGACATTCCTCCATGCCAGATAGCGAAAATTTCCAGTGGGTTATGGATAAATACACCCGGGTAATATAGGAGCATATATCCTATGCGGCCCCCAAGCACTACACCTGCGATTATATAGCTTAGAAAAGATATATTCTGTTCGCTCGACAGGGGGGATTTGTTTTTTCTAGAATAAAAGTTTAGTGCAAAAAACATAAATCCGAATGTCAGCAAATAAAAAATACCGTACCAACGAATTCCTTCGATAAAACATCCTTTGGGAAATTTAATAGCAAATGGGTCAATGCTGTGAATGTAGTATCCTAAGATCATTATATATTGTTCCTAGCGAATCGCGGATGTTTTCTAAGTGAAAAAAGCCCCAGGCTAGATATCAAGACGAAAACCGAGCCTACGTAGCTTATTTCTTGCAATGTTAAATAATGGGATAGGCCATATCCCAGAAATGGTGCTAATAATCCTCTCAGCCCGACAACGGTAACATTTGTACTCATATAGGCACTGAAAATTTCCCTAGGAGCGATCTTGGTTACCCATAGGCACCAAATGATTTCTCCTCCTCCCCAGGCAATTCCAGCAAACATGGAAGCTAAAATGATAAGATTTCTCGATTTGCAGTGAAAAAATAAAACAAATCCAAGTATCGCAAAAGTGTTGACCGTTAATTTTACGGTTATGAGCTTTGCCTTATCGAAAAAATATCCCCATAGTAATGAACTTAAAACCCTAAACGTATAGGGAATAGCCATGCACGCAACCGTTTCAAATATATTGGAAGCGTTTATCCCATATGTACTATTAATAAGAAACTCTGTTCGCAGAGGGTTTAACATCTGAGTAGCAACTCCTGCAAATGACCACCAAAGCAATATCATACCGAATAGCTTGTCTTGAAAAATGAGCTTCAGGTTAGAAAAGATAGATTTTCCCTTTCGTTGTGGCAAAATCCGAGATGGTATTTTGGAAAATGACATCGCCGAACCTACGGCTGCCAGAGACACCGCAAGAAGGATTAGTTTGTAATTTTGCAGACTGGAATCCATCAGCTTGCTCCCAATAAGGGAAAATATTATGGCGGACAAGGGAATGACCATCAGTACAAATGCCAATCGACTACCCCGTTCCTGTGGGGAATAATTTTGGCCATAGGCATCTTCTATCAAGGGTACGGGTTGCTTGAAAATCATGGTGGCCAGCATCATCAAGATTAGAAATACCGTGAGAGACCTTACAAAAATTGAAGCAAAAATTAACAATGAAATGGTAAGCATATACCTTTTACAAAGATCCATGGTGGTTAATTGTGTCTGCTTGGCTGCGAAGGCCTGAGTAATGGTAGTAATAAAGTATCCAATAAAGCCAGCGGAAACCAAAAATGATTTGGCCGTTTTGGATGCATGGAAAATCCGAATGGCAATTACCAACGCAAGATTTTTAAACAACGCCTCTATTATCCCTCCACAAAAACAACGGCAATTGTCGAACAAAAACGTTTTCCCTGCCATTTCAGTTTTTGAGAAATTTTCAAACATGCCACCAAGAATGATTAAAGCTATTGAATTGCAAGCATAGACAATAATTAGTTGAATCCATTGGTAATGCCTTTGGCAATATCGTGTGCTTTTATAATAGATTCCTCGCAACTTTTAAAGGATGTCATGGGTTCGCCAGGGTAGATGTCTAATGTTTTAACTACTATTTCACTGATTTGTGTAAATTTTATCCTATGATTTAGAAATTCATTGACGGCTACTTCATTGGCCGCCTGGAAAACGGCACAAGCATTGCTATCCGTTTCCAAACATCGGCGAATGATGGCCAGGTGGGGAAATTTCGTAGGGTCTGGAGCAAAAAAATTTAATCTGCCCTGTTCGGCAAAATTTATACTCGGCTTTGCTAATCGTTCCCTCTCCGGAAAGAATAAGCAGTTTGCAATGGGATACTCCATACTCGGCGGGCACATTTGAGCAATTATAGATCCGTCACAAAACTTTACCATTGAATGAACGATACTTTCTGGATGAACTAGCACATCGATATGGCTATCAGGAACATTAAATAGCCATTTAGCCTCCACAATCTCTAGAGCTTTGTTGGCCATCGTTGCAGAGTCAATGGTAATTTTCTTTCCCATGTTCCAAACCGGATGATGGAGAGCTTGTTCGACGCTAATGTTTTCCATCTCCTGCTTTGAAAAATTTCTAAATGGTCCCCCCGAAGCGGTTAGGATCAACCTATCAACAAAACCATTTCCGCTTCCCTGCAAACATTGAAAAATGGCATTATGTTCGCTGTCTACAGGCAATATTTGGACATTGTTTTCCTTGGCGGATTCGATGATAAATTTTCCAGCGGCCACGAGAATTTCTTTGCTGGCGAGGAGGAGGTTTTTTTTACTTTCAATGGCGGCCATGGTCGGCTTCAATCCCGCAATTCCGGCCATTGCCATCAACACAGCAGTCGCTTCGGGAAGCTGAGCAAGTTCACATAGACCATCTTCACCCACAAAAAAACGCGTTCCCCGTTTAAACAGTGAGTCTTTCCCGGCGAAAGCATGTTTGTCGAAAACTCCAACATTTGGAACGCTAAATTCATGGGCTATTTGCGCTAGCTTTTCAATGTTGGTATTTGCTGCTATGCCAACCACATCAAAACGGTGGCGATTGCGCCTGATGACATTTAGCGTACTTGTTCCGATCGATCCCGTTGCTCCGAAGATTATTATATGACGAAACATGGACATAGTCCTGCAAAAATTTTAATTATTGCAATGGCAAATTTTTGTAAGACTATATTGACCATTGTAATGAGAACTGAAGATGAATTTTGGAGAGAAATGTTGTAAAAATTTTCACAAACGAGCTGGTTTTTGGAAGTATTTTAGTTTTTTGAAAGATTCAAAACTAAAATTTTTGTCAGCGATTGTGGCGGGTATTCTGTATGGTGTTTCTAGTGGATTTTGCATACCGGTGATTTTAAAATTTTCCTCGGAAAAAGTATTTTCTCGGGTTGATCTCCCGCTTTATATGCTGCTTACGGTTTCCATAGCTCCCGTTATTGCCATGGCGCTAAGAGCAACCTTTTCGATAATTAATGCCTATTACCTAGGGTTTTGTGGTCAAAAAATTTTGCAAGGGTTGCGGGTTATGATCTTCGACAAAATCCAAAGATTGCCAATAGAATATTTCAAAAAAACTGAACCGGGGACATTGATTACCCGCTCATTGAATGATACTGCTATTCTTCAGGAAACCATTATTTCAGTTTCCCAGGAGATTATAAAACAGCCAATCGCACTGCTAGGAGCAATTGGAGCCCTAATGTTTTTGTGCTACAAACATTCGAATGTGATAATTTTATTGATATTTTTCCTAGCAGTTGCTCTGGTCGTTTTCCCCATTAAAGCTATTGGGAAGAAGATGCAAGAAAAGGCAATGGGGTTGCAGCAAACAACGGAAGGCATCACGACAAAATTGGCCCATAACCTGTCTGCTGTCCAGGAAATTCGTGCGTTTGCAATGGAGGAAAGCGAAGTGTCTCTCTATCGAAGCATGTGTGGAAACGTCATGAGTTCCGTGATGAAATCATTGAAATACTCCATCATTGTCTCACCAATTATAGAAATAGTGGCTTCCGTTGGGATAGGTTTTGCCATGTTTTTCTCCTATAAAATGCAAATTCAGCCATCCGTATTCATAGCATTGACGGGAGCATTATACTTAAGCTATGAACCGATCAAAAAAATTGCCGAATTAAATAATAGATTAAAGGCGGGATCCGCTAGCCTATTGCGTATAGAAGAGCTGTTAAATATTCCTGAAAAAATTTACGATCCTGCGAATCCAGTGCCAGTCGGTAAGTTGACAGGGAATATCACATTTGACAATGTTTCATTTTCCTATGGAGAATCAGAAAAAGCGCTATGTGATATCGTTGTCCAAATGGAACATGGGAAAACCTATGCGCTTGTAGGAAGTAGTGGTGCAGGGAAAACAACGATGGCAAACCTAATACTTCGCTTCTATGATGTGACCGATGGAGCTGTCCAAATCGATGGGGTCGACATCCGTGACATGAAACTGAAGGATCTTAGAAAAAACATCTCCTATGTGCCCCAGTCGCCAACGCTAATCAATGGAACGATGTGTGATAATATCAAATGGAGTGCTCCCGATGCCTCCTTTGAACAGGTGGTCGAAGCCTCGAAAAAAGCCTACGCCCATGGATTTATTTTGAATTTGGAAAACGGATACGATACCATGGTTGGTGAAGGAGGGGCAAGACTGTCGGGAGGGCAAAAACAACGAATCGCCATTGCTCGCGCATTCCTCCGAGATGCCCCCATCCTTATCTTCGATGAGGCCACATCGGCACTGGATGCCAATAGTGAACATGAGGTGCATGTCGGCATAGAAAATCTAACAAAAAACCGAACCACAATCCTCATTTCCCACAGATTTACGATGATGTCCATCGTGAATGTAGTTTTTGTATTGGATCAGGGGAAAATTGTCGAGGTGGGATCGCCGGAAGAACTCCTACGCCAAACGGATTCAATTTATTACAGTCTGTACCAGAAACAGCAGGGGCTAAAGTAGGCTTTTCCAATAATTAAAAAATAAAAGGGGAATTACTTTGTCCCATTGATTCAAGCCAATGAACCTATAGGATCGCTTCTCTGGCGGCATGCCAAGCGAGGGTTGCACACTTGATTCGCATGGGAAACTTCCTAACCCCAATTAGCGACATCACTTCTCCGTATTGTTCCAGGGGATTGTTTGACTCCACTGCTGTGGGAGGGTTACTTAATGTTGAGCATACGTCATCGATGATTTTAAAAGCCTCTTGCTGGGATTTCCCGGTTAGGATTTCTGTCATCAGCGACGCGCTTGCCTGAGAGATTGCACAGCCTTCGCCGTCAAATGTTATCCTTCGAATAATGTTATCCATGATTTCGACAAACACCGTAATGTCATCCCCACAGGAAGGATTATAACCTTGGGCAGATTTTGTCGGGGAAGGTAGCGTACATTTGTTTCGTGGAACCCGATTGTGTTCCAGAATGACATCCTGATATAAATCCTCCAGTGCTTCTTCCATCTGCTAATCAAAACTTGACATTGATTATTTTTAACTTTCAAGAGGGAAAGCAATGAAGTTTTTTGAAAAAGTGAAAGAATTCTTCAATTTCCTATTAGACTGCTTGTTCCCGAGATGCTGCACGATTTGTAATAGAAAGGTTGACTGGGATGACTATTGCAATCTGTGTTCATCCTGCATTGAAAAAATTCCATGGATAAAGGGAAATAGATGTTCTTTATGTTCACGTCCCATGGGTGATACGGAAGTAGTTGGAGACGAAGAACCTATTTGTGCCGAATGCAAAGCTAATCTTCCGTGCTTTAAAAGCGGAATGTCTTGTTGGTTATACAAAGGGGTTGGCAGGGATATAATTTTGACCCTGAAATATCGAAATGCAGATTTTTTAAAAAATGACATTGCAATACTGTTGAAACATTATTGTGGCGAAGTTTGTGAATTTGCAGAAAATTCTTTGCTGGTTCCTGTCCCTATTCCCTATTTTCGTTGGGTAAAACGGGGATATAATCAGGCGGAAGTTATAGCATATGCGGTTGCAAAAATTGTAAATAATGCTAGTGTAGTAAACATGCTTAGAAGCAAAAACAAGAAGTCTCAGACAAAATTAAGACGCAATGAACGACTGCTAAACATAAAAGGAATGATCGAGTGTTCTGCAAGCAGTGAAGATGTCCCTCGGGATTCCAGAATTGTGATTGTCGATGATGTTTCGACAACGGGAACAACGGTTAATGAATGCTGTAGGATTTTGCAGGGAGCTGGGTTTAATAATTTGCACGTGTTAACCTTATCGTATGGATAAAAATGTCATTATTTAGCAGGCCAAAATATTCTACAATTTCCATTAAACGGAAGGATATTCCAAGGGGAATTTGGACCAAATGCCCTGTCAGTGGGGAAACGGTCTATAACCGTGACTTGGAAAAAAATTTTATGGTCGTTCCAAAAAGCGGGTACCATTTCCCGCTATCTGCTGACCAACGCATTGAGCTTCTATGTGACCGTGGGACATTTCGAGAAATGTGGCAGGAATTGGAAACCGTCGACGTTCTTGGCTTTGAAGGGGAAGTTTCCTATGTAGGAAAATTGGCAAAATATCGGGAAAAAACAAAAATGCAAGAAGCGGCTATCGCCGGAACGGCAAAATTGGGCGGAATAAATGTCGCCATTGCAGTGATGGATTTCAGATTTCTTGGAGCTAGCATGGGGGCAGTCGTCGGTGAAAGAGTTACACGAACCATTGAACTTGGCTTGCAAAAAAATATTCCGGTGATTGTAGTCTGTGCTTCCGGAGGAGCAAGAATGTACGAGGGGATTCTAAGCCTCATGCAAATGGCGAAAACATCTGCTGCACTCGCCCGATTAAAAGAAGCAAAAGTCCCATATATTGCTGTTCTAACAAACCCCACAATGGCTGGTGTGCTTGCAAGTTTTGCATCCCTAGGAGATATAATTATTGCCGAACCAGGTGCATTGATTGGCTTTGCGGGTCCACGGGTTATAAGGGAGACCACCCGCCAAGATTTGCCGGAAGGGTTTCAAACTGCGGAATTTCTACTGACCCATGGTTTGATCGATCAAGTGGTCCATCGGCTAGAACTTAAAAGCAGAATAAAATATTTTTTGGAATCCTTTGGCTATGGTCCCCAACATGAAAAATCCGCAAATGCTCAAAAATCTCGTAGGCGATGACTTGCTCGCCAATTTAGGGGAAAATTTTAAGACCTTCCAAAATGAATTAATTTGGCAGGTAACGTGCGATTCACGCGAAATTAACGAATTTTCAGGGAATGGAGCCATTTTGTTTTTCGCTCTTGCCGGTGAGCATTTCGATGGTCACGACTTTATCAACGACATATTCCGAAAAAATCCTTTGGCAATTGTCCTATCAGAAAAAGACCTAAGGTCACTCCATGGGCGTAGCATCCAAATCCGTGATATTCAGAAGACGATGGCAGTCATTGCCAAGAAATTTTTCACAAATCCCGATGCCAAACTAAATTTAATCGGCGTAACAGGTACAAATGGGAAAACCACCACCTCATATCTATGCCGTGCAATGTTGAACACTGTCAGCAAAACTGGTATGCTGGGAACGGTGGAATACGATGTGTGTGGCAAAATCAGAAAGGTGTCGAATACCACACCCGAGGCGATAGTTTTATTCCGAATGCTTGCCGAAGCAGTTCAAAATGGATGCCAAAATTTGGCCCTCGAAATCAGTTCCCATGCTTTGGAACTAAAACGAGCGTATGGCTTGGAAATAGACGTTGCAATATTTACGAATTTATCGCCTGACCACTTAGATTTTCACGGGAACCTCGATGATTATTTTCTAGCAAAGAAAAAATTGTTTTACGGCATCAATGGTTATAAACCAAAATATTCCATAGTAAATATTGATGATGCGTACGGGCGACAACTATTTTATTCCCTCAAGCAGGATGGGGAAATGCCTGTGTCATTCGGGTTTTCACAGGATGCGGATTTTAAAATCTGCAACGTTGAAAAAAATGATATCAACGGTACGATTTTTACGATAATGGCCAAAAAACAGCCCTATGAATTTAGGTCATCTCTGTTTGGTCATTACAATTTGCTAAATATAGCTGCAAGTTTTGCCGCTTGCATGGTGATTTATAAAGAGTCGGAAAAGTTTATAGAAGCTGTTGCCGATTTCCAAGGTGTACCAGGCCGCATGGATAAAGTAATAATGCCAAATGGAGCTACGGCATTTGTCGATTATGCCCATACCCCCAATGCGCTTAGTGCTGCTATTGAATCACTGCGATCTATAGGAAAAAGACGGCTGATAATCGTTTTTGGATGTGGAGGCGATCGCGATACAACAAAACGTGCCCCCATGACAAGAATAGTTAACGAGAAGGCCGATTTTGCAATTGCAACATCCGATAATCCACGCTACGAATCCCAGGATAACATATTTAGGGACATGGAAAGGGGAGTAGTCGATGCTAGCAAAATAGCTTTTATTGAGGACAGAAAAAAAGCCATAATCAAAGCCATTCAGCTATCGCAGGCAGAAGACATTATTTTGGTGGCAGGGAAGGGGCATGAAACCTATCAACGGGTTAATGATGAGATTTTCGACTTCGATGATAGAAGAATTATCCGGGAAGTAAGTGACCTATGCTGATTGTTTCAGTAAAACTTGGACGATTTTATGGGTATCTGTGAGAATATTTTTCCATTCTTGGAGATCTTCTGGCAGAGATTCGAGAGAATAAATTTGTAACACTTTTCCAATAAACGATTCTTCGAAACGCATTTTAAGTAGTCTTTCCCGGATGTCACTCGCCGATGGTTCATTTGGTGGATATGCCTTCCTCATGCCTAAACATGTGCGAATGGCATAGCGGGCAAAAAATCTAAAATTAGTGTCATCTTCATAGGCAATGGCACGTTCCATATTTACAACGGCACTACCAATTACGTAACGGGGATTAGAAAAATTTCTTTGGGCCTTTGTTTTCCTTATCTTTGATACTGTCCTATGGATAAAATAGGACACTGTTGCAGTGGATACGCTCAATACAAGCCATAGGATTGTTTTTTCGTAGTCACTCGTAGAAACAAAACACATATGAAAAATTCATTAACTCTGGGATTTATTGGGATTTTCGGGAAGTGGTGCTTCTTCGTAGAAGTTAA
Organism: Puniceicoccales bacterium; assembly: GCA_031283685.1. Classification (GTDB taxonomy): domain Bacteria; phylum Verrucomicrobiota; class Verrucomicrobiia; order Opitutales; family JAIRKQ01; genus JAIRKQ01. The sequence continues at coordinate 20,090 of JAITBI010000036.1, forward strand.
GTAGCCTTATGTATTTGTATAATGTAAAGAAACTTTTCAGTCTAGCTATGAAATAGCCTATCGATCCATCCAAAAATCCAAGTTTTAAGATATAGGAATGGAAGAATGTCCACTGGGCTTTAATTGCTGCACCTAATGGAGAAATCTTTTTCTTGTATTCAAACAGATCACGGGCTGCCAAATCGGCATATAGAGCATTTCTATTGATAAACTCCTCAGGTAATTCTCCGGAATAGTGTAAAATGTCTCCCTTTATTCGCCGCACTTTACCATCTACTTCTATCCTTTCGTGCACTCTACCACCAACAAAACGCCCATGACCTTTCTTAAAAAGCCTAAGGCTATAATCTGGATACCAATCTCCATAGGAAATCCATTTGTTCAAGAAAAATGTTTTCCTAGCAAATTTAGCAGCAACATATGGGTTATTGGTTGTGCTAATAAAATTTTTTATGGATGTCATCAGCACTTCGTTTATTGCTTCATCGGCGTCGAGAGATAATACCCATTCATACGTAGCAATATCAATGGCGAAGTTTTTTTGATCACGAAATCCTTCCCATCTATGTTCCACAACCTTTGCACCGTAGGATTCAGCGAAAATTTTGGTTTCATCCGTACAATCGTTTATTACCACTATCATTTCGTCGGCAATGGGTACCACGGACTGGAGGCATCTGGTTATAATTTTTTCAGCATTTTTAGCTATTATGACCACGCTTAATCTCGGTGAATAAATATTCATAGCAAATGAGAAAGAGGCATTTAATTGAAGAATGAAGTATTGTCAATAGGCAAACTTTATTGTATTATTGATCTTCAATGAGTATTGAGGGTATAGTTTTATGCGAAAATGATGTCTCGAGTGGCACCGCTAGCGAACATTCATTCAATGAAGATCTCTGCCTAATAAATCGAGTAAAGGCCAATGATTCCGCCGCCTTTGATGTTCTTGTAAAGAAATACCGAGATAGGTTATTTTCGATAGTATATAACATGACGTCAAATCGCGATGATGCATTTGATATTACCCAAGAAGTTTTTATAAAGGCATTTCGGGGAATAAAAGGTTTTAATGGTAAATCCGCTTTTTTTACCTGGTTGTACAGAATCGCCGTAAATACTTCGATCACACAAATAAACAAATCCAGACTACGTCGATTCTTTAGCCTAGAAACCCTAGATACAGAAAAAGCCCAAAGGGCTTGTCCGGAGTATTTTGTTGGTATGGATAATGCGAGCAGGCCTCTTTTTTTGAAAGAATTGCAGGAAAATTTGAACATTGCCCTGCAAAAATTGTCAAACAAACATAGGAGTGTGGTTGTTTTATGCGAAATAGAGGGGCTTAGTTCCGCTCAAGCGGCCTTTGTTTTAAAGTGTTCCGAGGGGACAGTGAGGTCTCGCCTCCATTATGCAAAAGAGCAGCTAAAATCCTATCTCCAAAATTATTTACACTAAAATTATGCGTGATTATAATAGTAGAAATAAACAACTAGAAAAACTTTTACAACTAAAAAGGTTTGAAATGCCATCTGAAGAAAGATGGCTAGAATTTGATTATGCTTTTGAAAACAAACGATTATCTGCCATAAAAGAGTCCAGAATAAAGGAGATATTTACATCCTTGGGAAGCATTTGGAATTTTAAACGCGTTGTATATTCGGCTGGTTTTTGCTTGTTGTTGCTAATTATTTTCATTGCCTCTGAAAAGCAACAGAAGAACATAAACAATATGCAAATGGCACAGGAGGTTAGTAAAAAATATGTACAATTTGCCAGTGATTGTATATTGGCTAGCGATGATGACATTGATATTCAAGCAGGCATCTGTAACATCAGCTACCCAAATGATGGCATTGAATATGTGCAAGACATGTTGACGATGAAAAATAGTTCTTTGCCAGCCAGAATGTGGAATTAAAATGTCCGTAAAATATTTCAAACTTGGTTGTCTATTTCTACTTTGTTCCATATGGGGAAGTTCATTGTTGTTAGTCGCAGCAGTAAGTCATTCTCCAGGTAAGGCTACGCAGTCGAAACGCGAAATAATGGAATTTGCTGGGGATCATTTGTTTGAAAATTCCCTAAAGAACATTTTTAATAGTAAAAAAAATTCCATTGTGCGTGTGGTGTGTGTAGCAAAAGCTGAAGAAGGAACCAGGACCGATGCTAATGACGCAAAGCAACTCCTTGGGGGAACTGGCTTCTTCATTTCCAATAAAGCACATATATTGACGGCAGCATCGATCGTCAAAAATTCACAAATGATTTGGGTGGACTATAGGGGAGCTTCCTATTCTGCTGAATGTATTGGGATTGATTTGCAGACGAATGTTGCAGTTTTGAGGCTATTGCAACCGCCAAATGAATTTGACATAGTGGATGTTGATGAAAATAACGCGATGGCATTGACAGAGATAGGGTCATTTATCGTATTTGTGGGATGTAAATTGGGCATGGATCCATTGCCGGAACTAGGCAATGTTACAGGGAAAAACATATCCTACGGCGACAATACCTTTGTGACTACATACTTGCGGACGAATTTAATGTTTTGTGGTGGCGAAAGCGGAGCTCCTGTTTTCGAATTGGATGGTAAGCTATCGGGAATGATGATAGCGTCGTTGCCTGAAATGGCTTCCAGTTTTATTTTGCCAAGGCGAGCTCTTTCAAAAGTTGTTGATGTAATAATTAGTAATGGTATCATGAGACATCCCAAACTAGGAATAGAAGTGCAGTCCGAATGTCGGTTTAACCGGGGACAGGAAATTGTCATTTCAAAAGTCCTTGCCGGTTCTGAAGCAGAAAAAGCAGGTTTAGTCGCAGGGGATATTATAAAGAAGGTTGGAAATTTTGATGTAAGCTATAGGGAAGACCTATATAATGCGGTATTTTTTGAGTGTCAAGATGGGCAAATCGCCATTACTATTTTACGCGAAGGAAAGGAATTGTCTTTTCAGGTAAAGAATGAATATATGGTCGAGTAAATGGTTACAAAACTTGATCATCCAGACAATTTAGATTCAAGACCTAGCATTTGCACTTATACGACAAAGCTCAGCACTGCTCAAGTCCAGCTATTACATACGCTGTGTGTTGATAAGCATTTCGAAAAATATCAGATTGCATATGCTAATTTTGCGTTTAGAGGCCATGGAGTGAACATTGTCGTCTACAAAAACGGAAAACTAGTCGTTCAAGGGAAAAAAACCGAAGAATTTGTCCAATTTGAGCTGGAACCGAAGGTAACGTTTGAGGCGGCACTTGGCTATGAGGAAGTTGAACATCCGGAGTGGTTTGAGGAACACGCCGGGATGGACGAGAGTGGAAAAGGAGATCTATTTGGACCTCTCGTTACGGCATGCGTGATTGCGGGAAATGACGTTGTTCGTCAATGGATAAAAGATGGCGTAAGGGATAGCAAAAATGTTTCCAGTGATGCCATGATTTTTACCCTTGAATCCAAGATTTTAAAGGCGGATTGCGTTTCAAATGTTATGTGTGCTGGCATGGGAAAGTACAATGAGTTGTATGTTAAATTTGGGGAGAATATGAATACTCTACTCGCATGGATGCACTCTTGTTCTCTGCAAAATGCTTTGCAAAGACGCCATGTGTCTTGGGGGATGCTCGATCAATTCTCCAAGCGTCCCATTGTGCAAACTTTTTTAAAGGACAAAAGCTTTGATTTACGTATGCAAACGAAGGCCGAATCCGATCCCGTAGTAGCTGCAGCATCAATTTTAGCCCGGGCGGAATATAATAGACAAATCAATGCCCTTTCGAAGAAAGCTGGATTTACCATAAAAAAGGGAGCGGGCCAAGTAACCATTACCCAAGCCAATGAGATTGCCAAAAATTTTGGCTATGACAGTTTAAAAAGCTTTATCAAAATGCATTTTGCGACTGCGCCCAAGGAAAATATCACTCATCCACAAAACAACCAAATTGAATAAATCTTCTCGATCTAATTAGAGCAAAGTGCAAAAATCCAATGATGTAGCGCAATCAAACCTTTTTGTGAAAAAATATTGTCACATTGCCATACTTGCACTGTACATGTGTCGGTGCAAGTACTTCGGGAAAAGTTTCCGAGGAAGACAGTTTTCGTATGGCAGAAATTATGATGCTTCCGGGCTTTAGTTCTTTACGAAGTTTTTCTTCCAACTGCAAATACAATTCCTCCGCTCCTGTTCCATGCATCGGGTAGTGCATAAATATTACATCCGGCGAAAGGGATGGCTTGGCAAAATTCAATTTTAAAAAATTTCCGTTAACTACTTTAATCTTGTTGGCTAATTTTTTATTGGTTTGAGCTAGCTGTTGTATACTTTGCAATGATGATTCGTACAAAGTTGGAACTAGTTCCACACCGATAATGTGTTTAAAATATGGACATATCAGGGCAGCTCCAATGAGACACATGCCTGTCCCAGATCCAAGATCACAGAAAGTTGTTAGACCCTTAAGCCCATCTTTGACACCGGAATTCTCAATAATAGACAATAGTTCTGCAAAAGAAACTTCGCCGTATATCAAAAACTTTGTATCCTTTGGATCCATCGTGCTCCTACCCTTGTGGGATATGCTGTAACCGTTGATTCCTTGATAAATATTATTGAAAATTTCTTTCTCTTTTTCGAAACTCATACCCAAATCTTTCCCTAAAGCTCAACGAAAGAGTATATAAAATTTTACTAAAATCAATCATTTTATGCGATATTGGGACTATTTTATAAACATTGGCCAGAAAACTCTCACGATAAGCCATACCTGAGTCCATACGTTATAACGTTTTCGGATTCAATTTTTCAAAGTTCGATTTTTAGCTTTTGGGCCTTACTTTCACTTATCATCACCCTTTTCCACGGGTAGTGAATTGTTTATCATCGCCTTATCATTTTTTACGGTACTCGGATGGTGTTTAAAATTTTTGCAGCGATAATTTCACTTGATATCCCCTCGGATTCTGCAAGGTAGGAAGTGACTATCCTATGGCGAAGAACGTCGATTCCTATAGCTTTTACGTCCTGTGGAGTGACATATCCACGGCCCTGTAAAAATGCCCAAGCTTTGGCTGCCAAGGCTAGGGCGATCGTGGCCCGTGGAGATGCTCCGATTTGGACAAATTGGTCAATTTCAAGCTTATGGTCACTGGGCTTTCTTGTTGCAGAAATTATATCCACCACATATTCCTGAACTTTCTCATCGATGAAAATCTCATCGACCACTTTGCGGGAATTTAAAATTTGATCTATGGATACGACTGCGTTTATTGCGATTTTTTTGCTAATTTTTGCCGTCGAATCCAAGATTTTTATTTCTTCCAGTTTCGTCGGATATTCGATCTTCAATTTCAATAAAAATCTATCGATTTGCGATTCCGGAAGGGGATATGTGCCCTCATATTCAATCGGATTTTCGGTGGCAAACACCATGAATAGTTCTGGCAACTTGTTGGTCTCACCGGCAATGGTTACCTGCAATTCTTGCATACTTTCAAGTAGAGCGCTTTGTACCTTAGCCGGTGCACGATTGATTTCGTCGGCGAGAACCAAATTGGCAAAAATTGGGCCTTTTTTGGTATAAAACTCACCGGTCTTCTGATTATAGATTTGCGTGCCAATTATGTCGGAAGGCAACATGTCAGGGGTGAATTGAATCCTTTGGAATGATCCTTGTATTGCCGCTGCTAAGGATTTGATCGCCAAGGTCTTCCCAAGTCCTGGAACACCTTCCAACAAAATATGTCCTCCGGTGAGTAGACCCACTATCATCCGATCTATCATATATCGTTGGCCGATGATCAGTCGACCAATCTCATTCCGCAAAATTGATATCCAGGCCGAGGACTCTCGGACCACTGTATTTATGTCGCCAGTACCACTTGCCATACTTTGTTGCCCTAGTATTTGTATAGTAATAAATTTTGCAATTGCTAAGTTTTAGACATTTTTCAATGTATTTCGAAATTTTATCGCAGAGTCAAAGGAAGAAAAAAGATTTCAGTCGTCCAATGGGAATTTTGTAAATGGTTTATTTCCGTAAAGAATCTTGTAAAGGGAGGCGATATATGAATATAATCTGCCAATGAATTTTGAAAAAATTGTTGCTAGCGTAGAGTTGTTGATCGAAGGTATTGGCTACGATATATCGCGCGAGGGACTTCGGGATACGCCGCAGCGTGTGGCAACAATGTGGCAAAATTTTTTCAAAACAAAAAATTCGGATGAAGAGTTACTAAGACAAACGTTTGTCGCGGAAAATTATGGTGGCTTCATTGTTGTAAACAATATTCAATTTTCATCATTTTGCGAGCATCACTTGCTCCCATTTTTTGGCAGCGTTTCCATCGCCTATATTCCCCGAAATGGTACGGTCGTAGGACTGAGCAAATTAGCACGCATCGTTGACAAGTATGCAAAATGCTTGCAATTGCAAGAACGCCTAACCCAACAAATTCTTGAAGCAATTAGCAAAAATACCGCCAACGATGGGGTTTTGGTAATTATTTCTGGCCAGCACATGTGTATGACCGTACGTGGAGTCATGCAGCCAAGAAGCAAGACGATAACCCGTGCAGTTTCCGGAAAGTTTTCATCGGAAAAATTACTTGCCATGGAAGCCCAACAGTTAATCTTTGAAACAAATGGGGAAAAGCTTTAGCCAAATTACTCTACCGTGCATCATGGGGATTTTAAATGTTACGCCTAATTCGTTTTCGGATGGTGGAAAATTTTTTGATCAAGACATTACGGAACAACGTTCGGAAGCCATAACAGCCCAGCCAAAAGCCGTACAACATTTGCGCGAACTTGTCGATGGAGGAGGGATAATCATCGATATTGGAGGAGAATCGACAAACCCCAAGGCAATTGAAATTGACGCGAGTACCGAATGGAGACGTATTGGAAACGTTTTGAAAGCGGCCGTAGCCGTTGGCGATATTTTTGTATCCGTCGATACTTACCACGTTGAGGTTGCACGGAAAGCACTGGAACATGGAGTAAATATAGTAAATGACGTTTGCTGCACATGGCACTTCCGCGAAATGGCAACCATTGTTAAAGATTTTGATGCCCATTTAATCGTTACGCACAATGCGCGAAATGATAAAAATTTTTTACAAATAAATAACCCTGTTAGCAAAATAATTTCAGAATTTGAAAAGATTCTAGACGAAGCAATCCGCATAAACTTTGATGTAAAGCGTATTATTTTCGACCCAGGAATAGGTTTTGGGAAAACGCCACAGCAGAATTTGGAAATTTTTAGGACAATTGGTAAAATATGTTCGAAATTCCCAAACCTCGTCGTCTGTGCTACATCGAAAAAATCTTTTTTGGCTACAGCTGCCAATGGTGATGATAGGAAAACATTGTCAAGTGCTACCATTGCCACGACGATGGAGGGATTTCGTCAGGGGTGTAAGATCTTTCGAGTCCATGAGGTGGCCGAAAATTTGGCAGTATTAAAATTTGCACAAAAATTATATGAGCGATAAGATTTTTATAGATGACATTGAGATATTTGCCAAGCATGGAACCTTCATTGGGGAAAAGTTTAGGTCACAGCGTTTCCTAATTTCGGCGAAAGCCCAATTTGATGCCACACGGGCAAAAACTTCCGATATGATTTCCCATACCGTCGATTACACAGAATTGCTAGAAACAATGTTAGAAGCTGTCCAAGGTTCATCTTTTAATCTTCTGGAAAGGCTAGCGCAGCACATAGCTGACAAAATATTTCAAAGATTTCAGTCAATTACGCTGCTAGATATCGTGATTAAAAAATTTCCCGATTCTTTGGCGGATAAAAGTTTTTCGAGCCTGGGATTTTCATCGACGTTTTTGCGCAATGAAAAATGAAGTCTATTTGTCGCTTGGAAGTAACCTTGGAGATCGTCTGAGTTTTTTAGCCCTTGCAGTATCAAAATTAAAGCGTAATGGTCTGAGGATTGAAAAATGTTCCAATGTCTACGAAACAGAACCTCAAATTTTGACAAACCAACCAAACTTTCTCAACTGCGTGTTATTTGTTAAAACAACGTTTAATGCACTGCAATTACTCGAGCTCTGCCAAGATATCGAACGTTCCATTGGCAAAAATAAAATCATAGAATTTGGACCAAGAAACATAGACATCGACCTCTTGATCTTCAATGCCGAAAAAATTTCAACACCTGATTTGATAATTCCACACCCGCGAATGTTTGATCGTAACTTTGTCCTGATGCCCCTAAAGGAAATCGCCCCCGATTTGGTCATTGAAAATCGACCTATTGACCAGCTAATTGCAAAGTGTGCCGATCAAAAAATAAAACTTTTCGCAGACAAGGACGTTTTTGACATTTAAACAGCAACTATCCTTTGATTGCAAAAGTTTCGTTCAAAGAGAAAAATTTTTTTGTAAAAAATATTAGTTGTAGATCCCCTATTAGGAAAGTTTTAGTAAACTTATTGACATAATTGCCGATTCAAGTAAAATATATATTGAAAAATATTTTTAACAAAGGTTAACAATGTCTGAAGCAATTATACAAATGCCGGTGGGCACAAATACAGCACCTCAAATCAGCCCAGAATCAGCTAATAACTTATTGAACGCAGTCAGGAAACCTACAAAAAGTAAACGGGTTACCGCGGAAGTAATACAAGTCCAAAACCCCGATGGGACATCAAGCCTTCACGTGGATAACATAAAAAAGAAAAAATCCCTTTCAGATAGAACAGTCACCACACTGCGTGCCACGGAAGCGGGTGAAACCATCTCAGCCCTTGGATCTGTTGCCTTTGGGATATATTCTATTGTTACAGGTAATGCGGCTGTAGGATATCCCGCTATAGCTGGTGGAGCCGGTGTGTTGTGGAAACTTGCAGAATCAAAGATCATTGACTGGCTGAAAAAATAGACCACCCATGATTAATAAACTTGCACATTTGGGCAAATGTATTACTGTGACGCCTTCAAGATATTGAGAAAGGCATCTTGAGGAATTGAAACCTTGCCAATCTGTTTCATTCTTTTCTTGCCTTCCTTCTGCTTATCAAGCAATTTTCTTTTCCGAGAAATGTCGCCGCCGTAGCATTTGGCCGTAACATCTTTGCGTAGAGCCCCGAGTGTTTCCCGGGCGACAACATTGCTTCCAATGGCAGCCTGTATTGCAACTTTAAAAAGCTGGCGGGGCAATAGTTCCTTTAATTTTTCACACATTTCACGACCTCGGGATGCTGCTTTCCCACGGTGAACAATTGATGAAAATGCATCGACCGAATCCCCATTAACAAGAATATCTAGGCGCACAAGGTCGGATTGGATATACTCTCCGAAATCGTAATCCATCGAGCCATAGCCCCGCGTAATACTTTTTAGCCTGTCGTTAAAATCTATCAAAATTTCGTTCAGGGGGAGGTTGCAAGATAGAATCACCTTGTTGGCATCCAATGTTTCGGTCCCATTGCATTCTCCACGTTTTTCACTGATCAGTGCGAGAATATCCCCGATCGAAGCATTGGGAATGTGAATCTTTGCATATATGGTCGGTTCATGAATTTCTGAAATATGCGATGGATCGGGCAATTTTAGAGGATTATCGACCTCTATCCAGCTATCATCCGTTAGTTTTACCCTATAGACGACGCTTGGATAGGTAGAAATGATGTCCAAATCATATTCGCGCCGCAGACGTTCCTGGACGATGTCCACGTGCAGCAATCCGAGAAAACCACAGCGAAATCCAAATCCTAAAGCGATAGAACTTTCCGATTGATAAACAAGGGAAGCATCATTCAGTTGCAATTTCGCTAGGCTGGATTTTAATTTTTCAAAATCATTGGTATCGATGGGATATATGCCACTAAATACCATTGGACGAACATCTTTGTAGCCGGATAGCATCTCCTCGGCTGGATCATTTGCCAGCGTTACGGTGTCACCGATTTTAACTTCCGAAACATTCCTGATGTTAGCAATGAAATACCCTATCTGCCCTTCGCTAAGAATATCCATCGGGCGCATTTTAGGGCAAAAACACCCGACCTCCTTGACCACGTTACTCATCCCGGTGCGCATCATGTAAACGGTATCGCCTACTTTTAAGGATCCTGAAAATATTCTAACATGACAAATTACCCCCTTGTATGGGTCGAATATGGAATCAAAGATCAGTGCGCGTGTTTGGGAAATCTTTTGTGCCGGAGGGGCTGGAATTCTATCGACTATTGCATTTAGGATGTCGTCGATGCCAATGTCCGATTTCGCACTTGCCAAAAGTGCTTCTTCCCTAGGAATGGCCAAAACATCTTCCAACTGGTGCAAAACGTCTTCCACGTGTGCTCCCGGCAGATCTATCTTGTTAATCACTGGAATGATGGTTAATCCATGGGCCATCGCCAAATTTGCATTAGCAACGGTTTGTGCTTCAATGCCTTGGGATGCGTCGACCAATAGTAGAGCACCCTCGCAGGCTGCCAAACTTCTCGAAACTTCGTAGGAAAAATCCACATGGCCAGGCGTATCGTTCAGATTCAACAGAAAGTTCCCTTTGGTCGGATGATCATACCTCATGGAAACCGGGTGATTTTTAATCGTTATACCCCGCTCACGCTCCAAATCCATTGAATCTAGCAATTGATCTTGCATCTCCCGTCTAACGACTGTATTCGTGTGCTCTAGCAATCGATCCGAGAGAGTAGTTTTCCCATGGTCAACATGTGCAATGATGCAAAAATTTCTTATTTTGTTTACCAGATCCATTGAATTCTATGGCTCGCAAAGTTGACAAAAGAACATATTTTGTAAAGCAGATATGATGGAGGTCTCCCTCTTGCGACCGATGTGGATCAGTTTGGCATATTCATATCTTCATCTATATTTTCTGCTAAAACTGTTCCTCCGGAAACGTGAACAATTTTCTTAATTTCCTCTTCCAATGATTTTGCCGTGTCGGGATTGTTTTTAAGATATTGCTTTGCGGCTTCGCGGCCTTGACCAATGAGTTTACCCTTGTGAGCGATCCAAGCACCCTTCTTTTCTAAAATTTTATGCTCAAGGCCTAGATCTATGATTGAACCGGTTTTAGAAATCCCTTCGTCGAACATTATGTCGAACTCGCATTCGGTAAACGGCGCAGCCACTTTATTTTTTACAATTTTGACCCGTGTTCTGTTCCCCGTAACTTTTCCGGAACTCTCTTTTATTTGCCCCGTCCTACGGATATCGAGCCTAACAGAAGCAAAGAATTTTAATGCTCTGCCTCCTGGTGTTGTTTCTGGATTACCAAACATTACACCAATTTTCTCCCGAATTTGATTGGTAAATATGCACACACATTTGGATTTGCTAATGGCGGATGTCAATCGCCGCATGGCTTGGCTCATCATTCTAGCCTGGGACCCAACCGTTACGTCCCCCATTTGGCCATCGAGTTCTGCTTTGCTTATTAGAGCAGCGACGGAATCGACGACGACAACATCGACAGCTCCGGATCGGATTAGAGTTTCCGTTATATTTAACGCATCCTCTCCATTTTCAGGCTGTGCCACCATAAGGCTGTCCAAATCAACACCTACAACCTTTGCATATCTTGGGTCAAGTGCATGCTCTACGTCAATGAACACGGCGTTTCCGCCTCCCCTTTGAGCCTCTGCTATGAGACTTAGACAAAATGTCGTTTTTCCCGAAGACTCCGGACCAAAGATCTCACAAATCCTACCACGAGGAAGTCCTCCTACTCCGAGTGCCAAGTCGAGGGCCAGAGACCCCGTAGAGATAACGGAAACATCCATTTTTTTCGCGTTTCCTAGCTTCATGATAGAGCCTTCCCCGAATTGTTTATTTATCGCGGCCATGGCCTGCTCAAGTGAGTTCGAATCTCTCGGATCCCTTGCATCGGTTTTCATGCTAAAGATGGATAATATGGAAAATTAAACAATCAAGCATCATTTTTTTTATAGCTTTTAAATGAAAATAATTTAGCATAAGCCCAATGAGTAGTTTACATTTTGATAGGGAGGATTTTGGTAAATTATTTATTCGATTAGTTTTAGGCATAACCTTGGCAGCCAAAGGTGTCATGTTTCTCGTAGAAGGGCAATCTTTTCTAACTACGTTGGGGAAAAATTTAAGCATTGTTGGTGTTACATTTTGGCCATTGTTTCTGGGAGGGGTAATTGCCATATGTCACATTGTATGCGGCATAACCATGGCCATTGGAGCATTTTTTAAAACAAGTACATTTTTATTCGGAACATTTTTCCTATTGGAAGCGGCTTTCAAATATCATATCGGAAGTAATCTAAGCGGTAAAATATCCTATCTCGTAATGTTGTCAGCCGTAATGTACGGGTTTATGTTTATCGGCTCGGGATCATATGCCGTACAAAAGCAATGATGCTCTACGATTAATTGCAATATGGAAGGATATCATGTGTAACTTGCCCATAACATCAATTCTGGGGGAAGCGTTGGCCACGCCCACCCAAATAAGCGTTGCATCGATGGTGGTACGTACTGCCATATTCCTATCCTTGCTGGCCTTAGGTGGCTACTTTTTCGTTCAATTTCACAGGCGTGGATATTTTTGTAATTACAAAAATACGCCAAATGCTAGTCACGATGAAATTAAAGTCGTTGCCATACGCATCTTAAATGGCAGGAAATATCTGACGGTCATCGAACATTATGGTAAACGTTTTCTGTTGGCTCTAACTAACGATAGAATCGAAAAGCTGTCTGAATGGAATCTGGAAATTCCTCCACCATCGGAAACGGAAATTAATAGCAAGAGAAAATAACCCCAGAATACTAGAAATTGGTGAGTTGATCTAAGACACTTAGGGCGTATATGGCAGCAGTTTCTGATCGTAGGACGTTATGATGTGTTAGTCTACATTCAATAAAGTCATTCTGTGTTAGGTAGGCATATTCGGAGGGGGAAAAATCTCCCTCTGGACCTATGGCCATGCAAATACTCGACTGCGGAAGATGGAATGAAAGGACCTTTTTTATCGGTTGAGTATTTCCTTTCAATCCGCCGAAAAGTTTTATGCCAAATGGCAACAAATCGATGGATTCAAGCCTTTCAAAATATGAAATTTTTGGAAGAAATGGGTTCCCGGATTGTTTACATGCTTCAATAGCAGTTTGCTGCCAACGGAGCAATTTATTATCTATTTTCCCTCTTAGTTTGCATTCCGTATTTTGTGTCTCAAAAAATATTATTTCCGACACTCCTATGGCCGTTGCTTCACGCACAATGTAGTCATTGTTACTGCCTTTTAGTACGGCCTGGAGAAGAGTTATTGGATAGTCGTGGGGGTTAAATTTATCTATACTTTCAATCCTAATTTGTGCAGATTTCCCATCTGCTACAGCTAGCATCCCGTGGGCATGGAATCCCTTGCCATTCAGCACAGTAATTGCCGATCCAATTTGTGCACGCATGACATTGCATAGGTGATGACTCTCGGATTGGGAAAGCTCCAATGTTCCAACTTTCATATCATGTCCATAGAAACATTTATGCATAAATATTTTGTTTGCCAAGTTTATGCGAAATATTTTGCTCACTTCAACAATTTGCAGATACGCAGTATGAAAAACAATGACAATGGCCTAGGCGAAGCATTTCAATCGGCGGAATTGAGCGATCGAATATGGTTATTTTTTCAGAAAAACTCCAAAATGGTTTTAATCATTACGGCGATTATGGTTGCGATTGCAGTGATATTTTGCTTTCAAAAATTATGGACAAACCATGAAATTGCCAATATGGAAAGAGCGTACGCTTCCCTTGAAACCAAGGAAGACAGAACACTTTTTGTCAAAAAATATAAAAAATTCATGTTGGCAGGAGCAGTATCATTGCTCCTTGGCGATGACTATTTGAAAAATTTGGAATACGAATCTGCCAGGTCAGCCTATAAAAACGCTGGATCAATTTTAAAACACCACCTATTATTTCCGCGTGCCGTAATCAGTCAAGCCATGGTGGAATACAGATTGAATAACGTCGCAGGTGCTGAAAAACTTTTAAATTCCGTGATTTATAATAGAAAAATCGATGGAGTTTTCAGAGGAAATGCAGCCTATGCCCTAGCAAATATGCTAAAAAACGAACGGAAGTCTGAGCAATTGGATTCCCTGCTGCAAGATGTAAGCAACATCAATCTAAGCCCAGAATTTGTCGATGTGATCCACAAAATTTCCGAGGAAAATTAAGAAGTAAATAATCTGAATAAAAATATTGCATGGGCAGTTTTTTCTCTTGTAAAAGTAAGGCGATTTTGTTGCTTGAACTTGCGTTCATAAGGCGCGATAGCCAAGTGGTAAGGCCGAGGTCTGCAAAACCTCTATCCATCGGTTCGATTCCGATTCGCGCCTCCACGTCCCTTCCCCCGAAATCATGCACGAAAATCGCAAAGATTGCTTGAGTCGGACAATTAAAAGCGTTTCATGCGGTACCGTGGAAATAAGTGACCTGTCTCTTGGAACGGATATAGTTGAAACGAACCGGATTGTGCGGCTGATTGAGCGATTTGGGGAATCCTTTCTGCGAAAAATTTTCAACGGTGATGAAATCGCCTACTGCCTAGGAACATCCAACCCGGCCAGTGGATTTGCGGCGAGATTTGCCACCAAGGAGGCCTTTTCAAAGGCACTTGGGACCGGCATCGGCAAAAGTGTCGGATGGAAAGACGTTTCCGTTGGAAAAAAAGCGTCGGGGGAGCCCTACGTGATTTTATCAGGGAAGGCCGTATCCAGCGCGCAAAGTTTGGGTTTTTCCGAAGCGAAAATTTCACTTTCGCACACCAAAACGCTTGCCCAAGCCATCGTCGTGCTTATAAGAAAGCAGCATTTCCCGGGGTAACCACGATGGTCCCCATCCATGAGGCGATGATATGTTTTCGACGATCACTGAAAAAATAGCGGGCGTTTTTAAAAATTTGCGTGGTCTCGGAAAGATTTCCGCAGAAAACATTTCTGACGCGCTGCAAGAAATTCGTGGTGCGCTCCTGGCCGCCGACGTTAACCGTGAGGCCGCCGATGATTTCATAGGAAAGGTTCGCAAGTCGGCCATCGGGGAAAAAGTTTTCGATAAAATTCTACCGGAACAGCAGATTGTCAAAATCATATACGACGAACTTGTAGAGCTTCTGGGGGAGCAGGCGGAGTCGGAAAAATATGTCCAAAGGCCCCTGAAGATCCTGCTCGCCGGATTACACGGATCCGGAAAGACCACGACCGCCGGCAAGTTAGCCATGTTCTTGAAAAATAGCGGCTATAGGCCGCTGCTTGTAGCGTGCGACGTTCACAGGTTCGCAGCTATCGAACAGCTGAAAACGGTTGCCGACGCCATCCCGGTTGGGTGTTACCATGAGACTGATTCGAAGAATGCGTGCAGGGTTGCCAAACACGGCCTGCAATATGCGAAAGACAACGATTTTGACGCCATAATTTTCGACACCGCCGGACGATTACACATCGATCGGGAACTAATCGACGAGATCAAGGCCGTGAAGAAAATCGTTTCGCCCGATGAAATCTTCCTGGTGGCGGACGCGGCCCTTGGGCAGGAATCGGCCAATGTGGCAAAGGCGTTCAACGAAGCTCTATCATTGTCCGGAATAATTTTAACGAAACTCGATGGTGATACCAGGGGCGGAGCGGCACTATCGATGAAGTATGTGACTGGAGTTCCCATAAAATTCGTTGGTACGGGAGAAAATTCCACCGATTTATCCGTTTTTCACGGCAAAAGGATGGCTTCTCGCATTTTGGGAATGGG
>JAITBI010000013.1 GCA_031283685.1 Puniceicoccales bacterium
TCATCACCTTTTCTAATTTCAAAATTGAAAATGGTCAATGGAGAAAGCTTTGTTTGGTCAATAAAGAATTAGGATGCATTGTTGGACGATGTGTGAAATACTTCGATGGAAAGTTTAACTTTTTGTAGACAATTTTCACCAAAGGATTGGACGAGCTTCTGTTTCTGCCATTGTGGAGGATAATGGCATTGAAACTCCCGAAGGGATCAGGTGCTCACGCACACAAAGGTATCCTAGCTACCGTTGCTTCCTTCCAGACCTGGCGGGGTTCGCTGGCCCTTTTCGCAAGAGACCCGACCTTGGGAAAAAAGAAAAGTTTTTAGGAAAAATTGCAAGCAATTTATAATTTTCTGTCGAGCATTAAATTAGCCAAATCGATATGGCCAACTTCTAATAACTCCCGGATGTGGGAACTACTGACGCGCTTTCCTTTCAACACCAATAATGGCATAATCGTAACTTCAATTCCAAAGTGCTTCGCATAACCTTTTAAAATTTTGACATCACCGCTTTGATTATGGCCGAATTTAAAATCTTCTCCGATGGAAATGCCACGGAGTGTAGGAAACTTTCGTTTTAAAAATGTTACAAAATTATAGGGCGAGATTTTAGAAAATTGATTGTCGAATTTTTGTTCGAATATGCCGGCCAGGGCATAGCTCTCTAAAATTTCATACTTCTTTTCAGTGCCATAAATCATGGGCTTTGGTTTAGCCGTTGCAAGGACCATCGTGGGGTATGGAAGAAAGGTATAAATGGCGGCAACACCATCGTTGGCCTTGGCCTGTTCGATGATGGAAGAAATTAGTTTTTTATGCCCGATGTGTACGCCATCAAATGTTCCAATGGTCATAAACAACGGTTTCCCAGAAAAATCGTAAACAACATCGTCGAAAAATATCTTTATTACTTCTGCCATATTTTTAATTTTTTCTTGTCTTTGTCGCGCTTATGTTACCCGCATAACTCGAGAAGGGACAACATCATAGGCAGGGATTAATCGTTTTGAAAGCTCAAAAATTGGTGTCTGACTAATCTCTTCCATCGTCAGTGCATCGTTGATTGAAAAATCTCCTATGGTGGTTCTACAAAGTTGGCTTAGATGTGCTCCACATTTTAAGCGTTCGCCGAAATCATTGACGAGCGTACGTACATAGGTACCTTTGCTACATTGCACAAAAAAATCAACTTCATCGTTCCGTAGGTTATCAATTTTGAAAGCACTGATACGTATAAATTGAGGTTCTCGATCGACGGTTTTCCCCTTCCTTGCAAGCTTATATAGCTTTTGGCCATTCACTTTTTTAGCAGAAAACATGGGGGGCATTTGATATTGGTCCCCAAGGAATTCATCCGCAAGGTTCTTTAACCCTTTCAGAGAAACGCCCTTTACATCATGGCTTTCTAATATTTTGCCTTCCATGTCGTGGGAATCCGTTGATATTCCCAATTTCATAGTGCCTTTGTAACCCTTGGACAGATCTACCAAATATTGGGAAATTTTCGTTGTACGGCCGATGAGAACTATTAGCAGCCCGGTTGCCATTGGATCAAGGGTTCCCACGTGTCCTATTTTTTTTACCCCAAGGAGACGTCTCAGCCTGGCGATGACATCATGAGAAGTTATCCCCCGCGGTTTATCCACCAAAAGAACTCCATCTAGATTGCTAGTATTCACAATTTTAATTTTTAAGAATATTTCTCACATGCTCGGTGAGCACTGATTTAAATTTTGCATAGAAGTCTACGTCTTTTAATTCGACGTTAAATCCCGCCGCCGCCGGATGACCACCACCATTAAATTTTTTAGCCAAAAGGTCCATGCGCCAAACTGCGTCTTTTGAACGTAAACTGCATTTCACATAGGTTTCATGGAATTCCAAAAATGCTCCAACTTTAACTCCATCAATTTGGCGTGTATAATTTACAAAACCTTCCGTGTCAAGGAATTCTGCCTGTGTTTCCATGAAGTCACTTTCGGTGATAAATGATGTGCAGCAATAGCCATCTTCGAAAACAGTCATATTATGCAAAAATCTTTCTAAAAGAAAGTATTTTCGAAGGGTATCACGCTCGTATACTTTTTGGAAAATTTCTGAAATACGGATTCCTTTAGCCATCAAAGCTTCTACAACCTTAATCGTAGCAAGCGTCGTCGTGTCATAGGCAAAACGATTGGAATCGGTCATAATACCGAGATATAGCATTTCGGCGGTTTTTTTATCAAAGTCGATATTTTCACGTAGCAAAGCCTCGGCTATGACCTGAGCAGTGGATGAAGCATTGGCGTCGATAATATTATAGTCAGCAAATTTATCATTGGAAATGTGATGGTCGACGTTTAAATAGGGTTTGTTATATTTTTTACAAACGTTCGCCCCAACTCGCTTAAAATCGGAACAATCCACACAAATTAGAGGCAGTGTAGGATCGAATTGTCTATCGTTTACGACATCATACCCGTCTATAAATGAAGATAAAATAGACCCATAATCGTCATTTTTTATAATGTTGCATTGAATATTTTTCGCCTTCAAAATATTAAAAATAGCAAGCTGGCTGCCAACACAATCCCCATCTGGCCTTATGTGACCAGCAATATTGTAGGCAGAATATTCAAATAATAATGCTGATATTTTTCTATCACCCATTGTGAATCCGTAGGCTATCTAGCATCGCTAAAATATTTTGACCGCGAGCGATGGAGTTGTCGTGCTTGAAATTCAAATGCGGTGAACGCCTTAATTTTATTCGTCGACATAATATTTGGCATAGATTTTTTGCATTTCCTAGCAGAAATTTTGTCGCCTTTTGAATATCATTTTCATCTCCCAGGACGGAAAAATAAACGTACGCATCGTGTAAATCTGGAGAAAGTGAAACTCCCGTCAGGGAAATTTTCGCCGTTGAATCATGGAACAGTGTGCGTAGAATCATACTTAACTCTTGGTATACGAGTTGATTTAATCGAACAATTCTTGGCGATAAGGGCATAGGATTTATAGGGACGGTTGAATTTTTATTATTTCAAAGCATTCTATGATGTCTCCGATTTCGAACGTATCAAACCCGCTAATGATAATTCCGCATTCAAAGCCTGCCCGCACCTCGTTAACAAAATCTTTTTCTCTTTTGATCGATGCAAATTTTCCTTGAAAAATCATTTCCTTTTTCCGCATCACACGGGCAAATTTATCTTTTAAAATTTTTCCCTCTACGGTCATACACCCGGCAATTACACTATTTTTAATATTAAAAATTTTACGAATTTCAGCAGCCCCAAGTTTATTTTCCTGCAATTCTGGGTCCAAACATTCCGCCATAGCTTCTCGGACCCTATCAACGATTTCATATATAATGTCATGTTGAATAATCTTTACTCCGAGTTGTTTTGCCAGGGCCTGGGAATTTGATTCCGTTTTGACATTAAACGTAATGATCTGAGCCTTCGACGTATCCGCTAAAATAACGTCATTCTTATTGATCGAACCGACCCCGCAGTTCAAAATATTTAATTTAATTTTTTTGCTATGTATGGTCCCCAAAATATCGTTTAAGGCCTCAACACTACCGTGAACATCTGCCCGTAAAATCACATTTAAAGTTTTTTCTTCCACGGCAGCCATTGCAGAAAATAGTTGGTCTAAATTGACAATTTCTTCCTTGTTATTTTTTTGTAAACTTTGGGTCTTTTTAAGTTCTACCTCCGTTTCTTCTGCTTGTTTACGGGCAACTTTTTCGTTCTCCATCGACATGAATTTTGAACCAACTTCTGGAATACCAGACCATCCGATAATATTTACGGGAGTTGATGCCGAAGCTTCTTCTATTCGTTGTCCACGATCATTGATCAATGATTTTACCTTACAAAAGCAGGGGCCACAGACGACGCAATCACCGACTTTCAAAATACTGCTTTGTATGATAGCACTTGCCATCGCGCCATGCCCGGGAGTGATTTTAGACTCAAGTATGATTCCTTCTGCAGGACTCGATAAATCTGACCGTAAATCCATGATTTCCGCTTGCAACCGGATTAGTTCCAAAAGATTTTCGATGTTTGTCCCTTGGAGAGCAGAAATTTCAGTGCACAATGTTTTGCCACCCCACTCTTCCGGAGTAATATTTCGCTGCTGCATCTGCTGTTTCACCTTATCAGGATTGGCTCCTTTGGAGTCGATTTTATTGATCGCCACAATAATCGGAATATTTGCTTTCTGTGTAAATTTTAGAGCTTCATCCGTTTGCGGCATAAACCCATCATCCGCGGCAACCACTAACACCCCTATGTCGGTCAGATTTGCTCCCCGTTCTCGCATCTTCGAAAATGCCGCATGGCCAGGAGTATCAATAAAAGTTATTTTACCCCCGCTCTGTTCAACCTGATAGGCTGCCACGTGTTGTGTGATCCCTCCTGCTTCTCCAGCCGCAACATGCGCATGCCTAATGGTGTCAAGCAGCGTGGTTTTCCCATGGTCAACATGTCCAAATATGCATACTATCGGAGGGCGTTCGGCCAAATTTTCTCCTTTTTTTTCAACGGAGGTATCTTGTCTAATGGGCGGTTTTGGTTTGGCAACTTTTGCCGACTCTTGCTTTGCAAGGACTAATTTATATCCAAACTTTTCTGCAACATCTTGGGCAACAGATATGTCAATTTCTTGGTTCATCGACGCAAAGATGTTCATACTCATCAGCTTAGATATTAGCTGAAAAGGTTTGACATTCATTTGGGTGGCCAGCATCCGTACCACGAGCGGAGTTTTAACTTCGATGGATTGCAATATTTCATCCTTCAAGGGCTGCCGTTCAATTTTTTTTAAAAATGGCCTAAAATTAGTGGTCAACATGTTCCTTTCGGACTCACGAATTTTGCCATCTACGGCAGGTATGGGTTTCTTCAACTCAGGCAACCGTACTTCGGGTTCACTATCTTTTTTTCTAGTTCTGTCCAGCGAACTAACAGCGATCATCATAGGTTTTTCCCGTTTATCTGTCCTTCCTTGCCTCGATTTATCGGAATATCCCTGAGAATTCTTGTCGATGGTAGATTTTTCAACACCATGTGAAGACTCAAGCTTATCGCCAACATTTGTGTCCATTGCACCAATTTTCGAACTGGTACCATTTCGTTGTTCCTCAGACAAAGCATTGGAAAGGGGAACTTCTTTGATTTCCATAGTACCGTCAGCGGGGATACCGCCTTGAATATTTCCAAATTTTTGCGCTTTTTGCTTCAAAGAAAAACCGGAAGATGACCCTTCGATGGGAAACTTTTTGTTCCCAATTTCTTCTATGAGTGCATCCGCATATATTGATGAAATCGAATTTGAAGGGCTATTAAAATCAAACCCTCGTTCGCGCAACAACTGAATCACCTGTTTATTTTCTAAGTTCAACCGTTTCGCTAATTGATATACTCTTACACTCATCTTATCTTTTTATTTTTGCAGAATTTTTGCACACTGTCCAATACCTTTTGGGATACATCCATATCAAATCCAGCTTCTGCTAAATCTTCGGCATTAACTCCTTCGAAGGCATCTATGTCTGTAATTCCGATGGCTACAAGTTTTTGTGCTTGTTCGTCGCTAATACCTGGAATTCCGTGCAAACCGGCCACTGCTCGCTCTAATTTTTCGCCGAAGTTTTCGGGTACCGCTTCGTTTTCTTTGCTTATATCTAGGCGCCAGTTCATCATACGAGATGTCAATTTTGCATTTAATCCATGTTTGCCGATTGCAACTGCCAGGTCTTTTTCTGCAACTTCGAAGTAAATTCTTCTGCCATCATAGTCAACACGAACATTCTTGGGGACTGCTGGCCTTATTGCTTCAAAGAGCAATTTTTCAGGATCATCGTTATATCTAATAACATCAACTTTTTCTCCACTGAGTTCTCGAACGATACTTTTTATTCTTATTCCTCTGATGCCAACGCAGGCACCAACCGGATCGATATTTTTATCGTTCGTTCCCACGCAAACTTTTGTTCTATACCCTGGTTCGCGGGCGATACCTTTGATTGTCACGCTACCATCAGCAATTTCAGAGACCTCAATTTCTAGCAACCGTCTGATAAAATTCACATGGCTCCTGCTAAGGACCAATTCCGCATCTCTACTGGCCGGATCAAGCTTTAGTAGCAAACAACGGATTCTTTCCCCAATGGAAAATTCTTCTCCTCGAGCACGTTCACGGGCTGGCATTATAGCTTCTGCCCCATTCACATCGATATACAAGTTCCCGCCATCGATATTTTTAATGGTCCCAGAAACTATATCCCCCACACGGTTTTTAAAGTCATTGTAAAGTTTCTCTTTTTCGAAAAATCTCACCCGTTGTAAAATTGCCTGTTTGGTAGTCTGCGCAGCAATTCTTCCTAAAAACGCTGGATCAATTTCTTTTTCTATGACGGAACCAACTTCTGCATTTTCATCCAGTAACGATGCTTTGCTCAAATGGATTTGTGTTTTCGGATCGCTGACAGAATCCACCACTTCAAATATTGCCCAGGCCTGCAATTTCCCTGTTTTGGGGTTAATCTCTATCCTAACATCATGGCCAGCGTTTATGCTTTTTAGTGCTGCCGTACGAATTGCCTCGCCGATAGTTTCAATCATATCAGCTCGGCTAATACCCTTCTCCTTTTCCATGTACTCCAACACCGACAATATCTGACTATTAGTACTCATCAACTTACCTTCGAATGCATTCGATAATAAAAAGTGGGAAAGTTCCCACTTTACAACATCAAAACCCTCCTGCCACATCTATCGTTAATGAATTTTGTGTCAAGCACATTAATTTTTTTGCCATGTTTTACCACTTACAAATGAATACCGATGAAAGCTAGAAATGAAAACCACCTGACTGCCTAAAAGTGGGGCTCTTTCCCTTGCAGGTTCTTAAGCCTTTGCAAAAAGACAATTTCTAGGAGAATTTTCTAAACATCAAGGCCGCATTTTGTCCACCAAATCCCATACTTTCGTTGATGGCATACTGAACATTTGTTTTTATGGACTTGTTTGGTACATAATTGAGATCACACTCGGGATCTGGCGTAGAATAATTTATGGTAGGAGCGATGATACCGGTCTCTATTGTTTTGGCACATACTGCAGATTCAACGGCGCCGGTTGCTCCCAGCAGATGGCCAGTTGCACCTTTAGTGGAACTGACAAAAAGTTTATCTGCATGGTCTTTAAAAAATTTTCTTATGGCCACCGTTTCATATTTGTCATTGTATGAAGTAGATGTACCATGAGCGTTGATATACTGTATGTCGGAAGGATCTACCCCCGTTTCTGCAAATAGTTCCTCATAGCACCTTACAAGGCCATCCCCATTAGGATCAGGAGCAGTTATGTGATATGCATCACAACTGGCAGAGTATCCCACGACTTCACAGTAAATTTTCGCACCCCTGGACTGGGCATGCTCCAGGGTTTCTAGGAGTAAAATTCCTGCTCCATTTCCCATGACAAAACCATCTCGGGTTGCATCAAATGGGCGGCTAGCGCTTTCAGGTGTGTCATTATACGCCGTTGCAACGGCTCGCATGGCACAGAAACCAGCAAAGCTCACGGGTGTAATAGCAGCTTCACTACCACCTGTGAAAATGGCATCTGCTTTACCAAGCTTTAACCAGTTAAAAGCTTCCCCGATTGAATGCGTGCTCGTGGCACATGCACTGAGAACTCCAAAATTCGGCCCTGTTAATCCCAATTCCATACCAATGATCCCGGATGCAATGTTGGCGATTAGGGCCGGTATCATAAATGGAGAGACATATCGGGGGCCCTTTTGGAAAAAAATCCTGGTTTGCTCCGTTATCGTCGACATTCCTCCAATGCCAGAGCCCACAATGACGCCGATACGAGACCTATCAACGCTATCGAGGTCAATTTTTGCATCATTGACTGCAAGTTTTGCCGCTGCAACTGCGTAGATTGCGTATATATCATTTCGCTTTATCGATTTACTATCGATAAAGTCCTCCGCATTAAAGTTTTTGAGTTCCCCAGCTACACGACATGGATAATTGCTAGCATCGAAAGATGTCACAGCTGTTATCCCACTTTTCCCACCTATTAAATTTTTCCAAGTTTCTTCCGTTCCAACTCCAACGGGAGTAACAAGCCCAATACCTGTAACGACAATACGTTTCCCAAACCCGTTCATTGTACGTATGGTGGTCATTGCTTAAAAGAGTAGCTTGCTATTCACTTGCTATTTTTTTGCTGATGAAATTAACGACATCCTTAACGGTACGCATTTTTTCAGCCTCCGACTCTGGAATCTCTCCCTTGATTTCATCCTTGAACTCTTCTTCGAATGCCATTACCAATTCGACGGTATCGAGAGAATCAGCCCCAAGGTCATCGAGAAACGATGCTTCCAACGTTACCTGCTCTTCGTTTACGTCCAATTGATCAACAATGATTTTCTTAACTCTTGATTCTATATTATTGTTTGTCATAAGTAAAATCCCTCATGTCTTCCGCATCAAAATGATCCTATTCTGGTACGCAAGCCTTTTTTACATCACCATTCCACCATCAATATTAATAACGTGCCCTGTTATGTATCTGGCTCCTCGGGAACATAGAAATTTTACAGCTTCTGCTACGTCCTCTGGCATTCCTAGTTCCTTCATCGGAATATTTTTTAACAATTCTGCCACTATGTTTTCACCGAGTTTGTTGGTCATGTCTGTTTGTATAAATCCAGGAGCTATTGCATTTGCTGTTATACCTCTGGAAGCAACCTCTTTGGCTATGGACTTGGTAAATCCGATTATCCCCGCTTTTGCCGCTGCATAATTCGCCTGTCCGAAGTTACCTATTATGCCAACAATGGATGCCATGTTAATGATCCTCCCCCATCGTTTTTTCATCATGGGATGCAGTAAATTTTTAGTCCAATAAAAGCAACTATTTAAATTTGTATTTAAAACTTCCTGCCATTCTTGTTGGGACATTTTTAACATTAAGTTGTCCCGGGTTATGCCAGCGTTATTTACTAAAATGTCAACGGCAGAATGCCTCCCCAATATGCTTTTGCAAGCATCTGAAACTAGGTCTGGGGAAGATACATCAACGGCCATATGTTCGGCAGAATATCCTTGGTTTCGTATGTCCTGTGCCAAAGCACCACAACTATCTTCGGATTTGCTTATGCAAATTATGTGGCCACCGACCTTTGCAAGGGACGTGGCAATAGATTTTCCAATTCCTCGTCCGGCACCGGTTACGACGCAAATTTTTCCAAATAGTTCTTGCTCAGCCATGGGGATGGTAATGTTGTGTCATCCGCGTTAGTCAATGAAATCTTTTATGAAAGATATTTTTGGTATAAATTTTATTGAAAATAAAGAAAAATTTGGCAACCTTAAGTCAGGCTCTGACTTCTACAAAAGTTGTTGAATTTAATGGGTAAATGGAAAACATTTTTACTGGTAGTGTTCGTGCCACTTGGCGTCGCCTTGGTAGTAGCTGGTGTTGTATTTTGCAGAAAATCGAATATATTTCATCCTTCATCTATTTCTTCAGCAAATGAGCTTAAAAAGGTAATTTTCAAAACAAATGGCAAAATTGCATCGCCGTGGCTGGCTCATGAGCTACATATTAGGAAAGGTATTGATTTATTTTCACTGGATATTTCTTCCATGAGAGAGCGGTTGGAAAACATTCCTCAAATCAAGAATGTTTTCATAGAAAAACGTTATCCTGATGCGCTATACATAAAAATCAACGAATGTGTACCCATATTAAAATTTATGGCCAATGTTGGTGGAGAAAAGAAATTACTCCTGGTTGACGGAGAAGATGGTAGAATTTTTTCTCCTATTTGCTATGGCAAAGAAGACATTTTAGACCTGTTGCCCGCTAGTTTAATTTTAAAGGCAAAGAAAACAAATAAATTACAATTCCTTCCCCAGGTAGGAATATCTGTCGTTAAAGAGCTTATTTCCACACTAAAAAGTGAATTCCCAGATATTTTTCAATCGATAAAGTTCCTCGATCTCGGGAATTATGATTACCGTCCGGGTGCCGTTTGGTCGACCATAGAACTGTACCTGAAGAATGAAATAGTCGTTGTGTTAAAGCCACACAATTTTCATCTTCAACTGATAAAACTCGATTACCTAATTAACGAAAAATGCAAACACAACTTGAATAGGATCAAAAAAATAACCATTTCTTCTTCCGACAATGCCATATTGGAGTATAAGTAGCACCGTGGGCTATGGTTGGCCCATTCTGTCCATTAGCAGCGAACTTTTATTCGGTTTTTGCCTGTGTTTCCAAAATGGATTACACCGCAGAATTCGTCTCATGGAAAAATAAAATGCCTTTCGAAATGTATACCGTCTAAACATTGATTGGGCAAAGCTTGAACATGTCGGGTAAAATCTACACCGGGCAGATGGTCCCAGCAGTGCAACTTTGAGTGGTGACAAAATTTTCCTGTACGATTTTATCAATAGGATCGCAAAAAATTTGCATATTTTGTTGAAAGGTTTTAAAAAAATTGAAGTCATTCTTTGCCAAAATTTGCCAATACCTTGTGGGGTGATGGTATGAGTCAACAAAATTTCACCGCCTATAGGTATCTTGCAAGTGGCGCAAATATTGGGGTGTTGAAGATTCGCACAGGCCATTAAATTGTTCTACAGTCATGCGCCATCGCCAGTTTCCGGAAGGGGTATTTGGAGTATTAAATCTTGCTTCTGACCCAAGGTTTAGGATATCTTGTATGCTCAGAATTAGTAGATTGGATGGCGATTCATACGCCCTTTTGATGAAATCCCATGCGACGTCATCACAATTTGTTCGCAGATAGCATCTTACCTGATGTTTTATATCTTCAGATAACGAACTGAACCACCCTCTAGTCGTATCGTTGTCATGGGTCCCAAGGTATAACACACTATTTTTTTCATGTTCATGGGGAAGGTATTTATTTTTATTATTTCGGTCGAACGCAAACTGCAATACGTTCATTCCGGGCAATCCAGTATCTCGTAACAATTGCGTAACATTATCATTTAGGCATCCCAAGTCTTCTGCTATGAATTTTATGGAAGGGAATACTTTTCTGACATGTTGGAAAAATTTTATTCCGATGGATTTTGCCCATTTCCCGTTCATTCCAGTGGTGGCAGGTGTGGGAATTTCCCAGTAGTCACAAAATCCTCGAAAATGATCCAGCCGTACCACATCGTACAATTCCACACATCGCCCCATGCGGTTTGTCCACCATGAAAAATCATCAGCCGCTAAAACATCCCAGTCGTAGACGGGATTTCCCCACAGCTGTCCGGTTTTTGAAAAAGCGTCTGGGGGAACCCCTGCGACGAATTTGGGAGATCCATCTTTTTGCAATTTAAAAATCCGTTTGTTTGCCCAAACATCTGCACTGTCTAGGCCGACAAAAATCGGAATGTCTCCTACGATTTCGATACCATTTGTATTGGCAAAGTTTTTTAATTTATTCCACTGCCTATCGAATATCCATTGGACGAATTTGTAAAAAGTTGCCGTTCGGCTAAGTTTTTCATCGGTATGGAGTTTGTTCAATGCAATTTCGGGATCAGAAAATTCCTTTGGCCAATCCGTCCACAAGCGGCCGTCAAATTGGTCCTTGATGGCCATAAAGATGGCGTAATTGTCTAGCCACCAGGCGGATTTCCGGCAAAAACCATCAAAATCACCACCATGTTTTTTAAAGTGTAAAAAATTTTCAAACGCCATCTTCAAAACCGGCCAAAAGTTCCTATACAGTTTTCCGAAGTCAACAAATGATTCCGCCGTTGCCCCTAGCCCATTTAAATCCGGAGGAGATAACAATTCTTCCCTGATGAGACCTTGAAGATCGATGAAATATGGATTGCCCGCAAAAGTGGATTGGCTTTGGTAGGGGGAATCTCCGTAGCTTGTCGGATTTAGGGGGCATATCTGCCAATATTTCATGCCGGACGTTACTAAAAATTTAATAAAATCGTAGGCCGACTTGCCAAAACACCCAATTCCCTGCCCATTTGGCAGGGAACTTACGTG
>JAITBI010000035.1 GCA_031283685.1 Puniceicoccales bacterium
TAGGACTGTGCTTATGCGATCTTGCTGCTGGTACCCGGCCGGGGACTCGAACCCCGAACCAATTGATTAAGAGTCAACTGCTCTACCGATTGAGCTAGCCGGGCTAGGTGTTACGCATAGAAAAAGTAAGCGGCGGGAAATCAAGCATTTTAAAATCATTTTCCATTTACTTTTGATTGCGGTGGTAGTTTTGTTAAATCAACAACAAAATTACGAAACAAAAAAGATTAATACGGTTGAAATTTTGAAGTAGCACAATAGACACTATGCTTCTGGGAAGAATTTTTTGAAGGTAGGCCCCCTTAAATCAAGCATGCTTTCCAAAGATACCGCACATGAAAAGATGGTAGAACAAATTTTGTAATCCATATATACTACGGAATTATTAGTTGCTGCCCAGTCCGTAGACTTTTGGGATTTTTCAGGGTGATATTGTTCGCTTCAAAAATTTTTTGCCAATCATTGGGGGTGCCATAATATTTGTCGCTTATGCTCGAAAGAGTTTCACCATCTTCAACCGTATGTATTGTGGCAGCCTCAGATGGCGAGTACGGCAAGTGTGACCTAGGATTTTCTTTATCTTTGTTTGCACTCTGCAGTGCATTTTGCAGTGCATTTATTTTGGTTTCATAGTCAGAAATCTTCTGCCTGTAGGCAACTATTTGCTGTCGCAGGGTAGTATTTTGATTTTTCAAAGATTTCAGTATTTCCATCAGTTCCGCTTCGTTTTGTGCAATACCATTATAGGCAGGGAAGCTTTTTAAAAACTCTTTTTTGGCAGTGTCAATGAGCTGTTCTGCAACTTGTGTTTGCTTTGCGTTACCACATTCGTCCATATATTTTTTCAGAAAATATATGGCAGTCACGGGATCGTTCTTTTTGTCCAAGTAAACGGTACCCAGCAACAAATTTGATTCGGGGGAATTTTTGTGGGATTTAATAACATCGTTCAAACAATGGATGGCATCATCGAAAAGCTCATCGCGAACGTACTTGGTCGCCAATATAAAATTTTTATCGCTGATTTCCGAACTTTCTTTGTCGAATGACTCCCCCTTGTTGCATCCATTGATACCAAATACAACAAGAAAAAAACAAAAAAAAACACCCAATGAATATTTCTCACACATCAACTGATGTTCCTAGGATAGACCCTATTCTTCGGGCTTGGTTTTTGGCAACCCTACTATGGAGCTTGCCTCGGTCCAAATACCACGTTTTCTTAACAAGTCTACCCTTTCATGGCGTTTCAACACGCTACGTTTATTGACTGCTCTACCGCCACTTCTTGTAAAACTCGGATGCTGTGTCATTTCTAAAAACCCTACTTGGTCCTTAACAAATAGAACTTAATTATATAAAATCAAGGAAAAATAATTCACATCAAATTTGACTTGCTGTTCCCTATCGTTTATTCATGTGTTTTCTACAAGGGAAAGTAATGACACAGCATTTGGAAGAAATTGATTCTGCTATTTTTAATGCGATCGAAAAAGAAAAAGTTCGCCAAAGGGAACAAATCGAATTGATAGCATCTGAAAATTTCGTTTCCGCTGCTGTTTTGGAAGCAGTCGGAAGCGTGTTGACGAACAAATATGCCGAAGGATATCCCGGTAGGCGTTACTACGGTGGTTGCGATAACGTCGATGCCGTCGAGCAACTAGCCATCGATCGCGCCAAACAATTATTTGGAGCAGAGCATGTCAACGTACAACCCCATTCGGGTAGCCAAGCAAATTCAGCTGTTTATATTGCGACATTGAACCCCGGAGATAAAATTTTAACTCTGTCCCTAGAAAACGGAGGGCATCTGACCCATGGCCATCCCAAAAATATAAGCGGCATGCTATATAAAGTGATTCATTATGGCGTATCAGCGGAAACTTGCCGCATAGACTATGACCAAATGGAGCAACTGGCAAAAACTGAACACCCGAAGCTGATAACTATTGGAGCATCGGCCTATTCTCGAGCCATAGATTTCAAACTAGTGTCCGAAATCGCCCACTCATGCGGTGCACTGGTATTGGCCGATATTGCTCACATAGCAGGCCTTGTTGCTACGGGATTGCACCAAAGTCCAGTTCCATACTGTGAGTTCGTCACCACCACGACTCATAAAACCTTACGTGGTCCACGGGGAGGAATGATAATGTGTAAGGCGGAATTTGCCAAGGCTATTGATTCTGCTGTCTTTCCAGGAACACAGGGAGGGCCTCTGATGCATATCATCGCAGGGAAAGCTGTCTGTTTTCTAGAAGCCTTAAAGCCCGAATTTAAGCAATATCAAAACCAAATTATTAAAAATGCTGCTGCCCTTGCTGAACAGATGGCTTCCCATGGCTATCACATTGTGACCGGAGGAACGGATAACCACCTGATGCTTGTTGACTTGCGTACTGCCCATAAGGATTTAACGGGTAAAGATGCGGAAATCGCCCTTGAAAATGCCAACATCACGGTCAATAGAAATGTTATTCCGAATGAAACAAGAAACCCTTTGCTCGCCAGTGGCTTAAGATTGGGGACTCCCGCAGTAACCTCCAGAGGAATGAAAGAAAAAGAAATGGTTCAAATTGCAGAATTTATAAAAACCATCCTTTCGGATCCCGAAAATAAATCCACAACTTCCAGTATTAAACATAGGGTTCTGGACCTTTGTGCCAAGTTCCAACAACCTTACTAGTAAACCAATGAAACTTTGGACTTTGTAAATTAATTTGAGGACTTCTCTCGAAAATTCAAATAGCCAAAATGTTATGAATTTTATTTCGACTTGCTTAGACACTGACGGATCTTCCAGCCAAAGGCTGTAGTTGAATTTTAGATCGTAGCATAGCATTGACAGCATATTTTTGGATATCACTTTCAAAACGTTCCGGATCCGCTGCTTTAATCCGCTCAATAAACTCACCACTAAAGCTTTTCGCTGTTGGCAACTTGGCCGTCGGCATACCATTATTCCAAAGCTTTTCAACCCGTCCATCATCCAAATTTCTCAAAGCCAGTCGAACACTTTGTATGTCTTCCTTTTTCAAGATTTCTGCCACCAACTTGCCGGGATTCGCATTCGCGACTATACGCAAAAATGGGAGGGAAAGTTTTATATCTTTTGGAACGAAGTCAGGATTTAGTCCCTCCACAAACAGTCGCCCTAACATGGCCTCCGGTAGCACATCATATTTTTCTATAAAAGTCGATATCTGGTCCTGATCCCATGAATTCATATAGGCAATAAGTTCCTTTGGGCGCTGATCGAGGCATTTCGCAATGAATGCTTGGGAAGCAAAGATGCACATCGGAATCTTATCTAGGGTGACCGCCTTATTAGATAGCATGCGTGAACACACATTTGCATCAAATTCTGAGGTCTTAGCGATAAAACTTCCAATCCCCTGTGAGAGGACACTTGTTTTAGGCGTAGGCAAAGGATTAGGAGCATTGTTTGCTCGAATTCGCCCTTTCATACTCTTCGTAGAAGATAAGCCTTCCTCCTGAAGAAGATGAATATCACCAGCAGATATTTCCATGGAAATTAAGCCTAAAAATTTTTTCTTTAACGACAATCTTTTTTACATTAATTTTAATAGACGAACTTTTACATTGAGGCCATTACCAATCCATACGGCCTGCTAACATTTTGTAAAATGCATAGCGAGATCTAATATTTTCTTCTTCTTTTTTGAGTAAAACTTTGGCCCGTTCCGGATTCTTTTCAATCAATGTTTTGAATCTGTTTTCAGCGCTCATGTAATCTATCAATGGTAGACTTGGTTCCTTCGAATCCAATGTAAAAGCAGGTTGCTCAGTCCCTCGCTTTCTCGGGTCATAGCGCAACAATGGCCAGTAGCCGCTTGCAACGGCTTTTCTTTGTTGCTCCAAGCCATCCCGCAGATTATATCCATGGGCAATACACGGTGAATAGGCAATGATTAGTGCAGGACCCGCATAGGATTCCGCCTCGCGAAAAGCTTGAACAACCTGGGAATCTTTTGCACCCAAGGACACTTGGGCGACGTAAATGTTGCCATAGGTCACCGCCAGAAGACCAAGATTTTTCTTCGGCATTGCTTTCCCTGCTGCTGCAAATTTGGCAACTGCACCGGTCGGAGTTGACTTCGATTGCTGCCCACCTGTGTTAGAATATACTTCGGTATCGAGGACCAAGACGTTGATATTCTTGCCGCTTGCTAGAACATGGTCAAGGCCGCCGTAGCCAATGTCATAAGCCCAACCATCTCCTCCGATGATCCAAATGGATTTTTCTACCAAAAAGTCAGCCAGCTGGGATAAAATTACGGATTTTGGACCACTGATTGTGTTCAAAATATTGCGCAATTCTTTGACCCGTTGCCGCTGTTGGAAAATTTCTAGTTCGCTGGTCTGCGGAGATGATAGCAATTCATTGGCAAGCCTATCGCCAATTTCTGATTTCATCGCGATTAAAATTTCTCGGCAAATGTTTCGTTTTTGATCCGTTGCTACGCGCATGCCAAGGCCAAATTCCGCATTGTCCTCGAACAATGAATTCGCCCAGGCGGGACCTCTACCTTCTTCGTTCGTGCAATAAGGGGTGGTCGGCAAATTGCCACCGTAAATCGAAGAACAGCCTGTCGCATTTGCAATCAACAACCTGTCACCAAATATTTGGGTTAATAATTTTAAATACGGTGTTTCTCCACACCCGGCACATGCACCGGAATATTCAAACAGTGGTCGTTTGAATTGAACGGATTTCAAATCTGTTCCTAAGGTTGTCGGATCGGGATCTGGTAGTGATAGCAAAAAATTATAGTTTTGCTTTTCCACCTCGACAACATTTTCATGGGGAATAAAGTTGAGTGCCTTTTTCGTCTCATCGGACTTATCTTTTGCTGGACATGCCGCAATGCACAATCCACATCCCGTGCAATCTTCGGGAGCAACCTGGATGGAATACTTGCAATTCGGGTTATCCTTGGAACGGAAATCTATCGATCGAAATTCTGGAGGAGCTGCTTGCAACAAATCGGCATTGTAAAACTTGGCACGAATGGCAGCATGAGGGCAGACTGTTATGCATTTGTTACACTGTATGCATAGTTCGGGATTCCAAATCGGAACTTCCTGGGCAATGTTACGTTTTTCCCAACGGGTTGTCCCGGATGGCCATGTACCATCGGAAGGGAAAGCACTCACGGAGAGCCCATCCCCGGCATTTGCCATCATTTTCGCAATGACATTTCTAACAAAATCTGGAGCGTTTGGAGAGACGGTCACAGGTCTTTCACGGCCATTAATTTTGCCCGTTGTGTTAAGTTTGTACAAATGTTCCAACGTCATTTCCACGGCGGCGAAATTTTTCTGCACCACCGCATCGCCTTTTGATCCATAGGTTTTTTTAATGGCATTCTTTATCTTCGCAATGGCATCTTCACGGGGCAAAATTCCCGAAATGGCAAAGAAACAGGTTTGCATAATAGTATTTGTTCTGCCTCCCATACCCGCTTTCCTCGCTACATTGTAGGCATCAATTGCATAGACTTCCAATTTTAACCGTTGAATTTCACTCTGCACCTCACGGGGTAGGTGTTGCCATAAATCCTCTTGATTATAGGGAGTATTTAACAGTAAAATTGCTCCAGGACGAGCATGTCTAAGAACATCATACTTGTCCAAAAATGAATACTGGTGGCATGCGACAAAGTTTGCCCTGTCAATCAAATAGGGCGCTTCTATCGGATTTGGACCAAAGCGCAGGTGAGACACCGTCATGGCACCCGACTTTTTGGAATCATAAACAAAATACGCCTGGGCATAGTTATCGGTTTCCGCCCCGATGATTTTAATGGTATTTTTATTAGCACCAACGGTTCCATCTGCTCCAAGACCGAAAAATACCGCTTCGAACAGGTCTTTATCTTCTATTTTGAAACTTGCGTCATAGGCTAAGGATGTATGCGTAATATCGTCGTCGATGCCTAGGGTGAAATGTTTTTTCGGATTTTTTTTACGTAACTCGTCGAAAATCGCTTTTGCCATCGCCGGAGAAAATTCCTTCGATCCCAGTCCATAGCGTCCGCCGATTGCGGTTACGTCCATTTTATTTAACTTTGCTTCTTCCAACGCGGAAATTACGTCCTCAAATAATGGTTCCCCAACCGCACCCGGCTCTTTTGTCCGATCTAAAATTGCGATCCGTTTTACGGATTTTGGAAGAACAGTCACAAAGTGTTTTACTGAAAATGGTCGGTACAAATGAACCTTAATTAGGCCAACCTTTTCTCCATCTTTTTCCAAATACCTCACCGTTTTTGCCAGAGTTTCACAGGATGATCCAATGGAAATAATAACTCGGTCAGCGTCCTTAGATCCCAAATATTCGAATGGTTTGTAATATCTTCCAGTCAATTTACCGAACAAGTCCATATATTTTTCAACGATATCGGCGGCCCTATCGTAGAATTCGTTGCTTCTCTCCCTTCCTTGAAAATAGACGTCGGGATTTTGTGACGTTCCACGGATAAATGGGTTATCCGGCGATAGCGAACGAACCCGGTGTTCCGTAATAAATTTTTCATCGACCAGCTGAGACAAAATTTCATCACCAACATGTTTGTAGGTGTTAACTTCATGGGAAGTTCTAAAACCGTCAAAAAAATGCATAAATGGCACACGCGCTTCCAGCGTCGCCGCATGGGCAATACACGCCATGTCGTGCGCTTCTTGTACAGAATTTGAAGCCAACATGGCGAATCCCGTTTGTCGACATGCCATAACGTCGGAATGGTCCCCGAAAATTGATAGCCCATGGGTTGCCAAACTCCTTGCAGTTACATGCAAGACGAATGCAGTCAATTCTCCTGCGATTTTATACATGTTGGGGATCATCAACAATAATCCCTGGGATGCCGTAAACGTTGTCGTAAGTGTTCCACATTGCAATGCCCCGTGCATGGCACCAGCGGCACCTCCTTCCGATTGCATTTCATTGATTGACGGGATAATTCCCCAGCGGTTCGTTTTCCCATTTGTTGCCCATTCATCGCAATACTCCGCCATCGGCGACGATGGTGTAATTGGATAAATAGCTATAACTTCACTTTCCCTATATGCAACATCGGCAGTTGCTTCATTGGCATCACAGATACAAAATTCATCACTTCTCATCGCTGCCAAGCATTTAAAACCTTTATGTCTAAGTTAGCAAGACATTGTTTGCTCCTATTCTTCGCTGTTTCCAACGGAAACAATGCTAGATAAATATTTCCCAGTATTTTCCCTATTTTTTCCTATTAGAAAGACCGCCTACTCCCTATGAGATGTTAGAATTACTGTGCATTTTTAACCTTTTCTTAGTAAAATTGCTAAATTTTTGAAATATAACAACGAAGAAATTATTAGCGGCCACGTTGCCCGACGTTGCTATCGGATCGATCACTCCATAGAATGCTATGGCAAATGCAATCATCGAATCATCAAATCCAAGACAGTCCCGTAACAGAGGTACGGTTACCATGATAGTTCCGCTTGGAACTCCCCCGCCGGCGAATTTGTTTAAAACGAAGAGTACTCCAAATACAATAAAAGTCGACACATTTGGGAGAGGATGGTTGAATGCCAACATGATCGTCATCGCTAGGATAGGAATTATGATGGTGTCTCCAAGCATGTGAAAATTAAGGGTCAATGGCATGAAAGCATCGGACAATACCTTATCCTTTGTGTTTTTATGTGCTGCTTCCAGGGAAAGTGGAAGGGCAGCTGCGCTGGACATACTACTAAATGCCGTAACAATTGCCGGCAGAG
The DNA here is from genome assembly GCA_031283685.1 of Puniceicoccales bacterium. GTDB lineage: Bacteria > Verrucomicrobiota > Verrucomicrobiia > Opitutales > JAIRKQ01 > JAIRKQ01. Next base: position 7,789 of record JAITBI010000035.1, read on the forward strand.
TATTTTTGAAAATTTCAACTGCTCGCTTTTTTTTAAAAGATGCTGCTATGAAAAGCCACAGAGTTAGGTAGGTCCATAGGAAGATACACATAACGAAACAGATTTTAGAATTTTCTTTCAAAAAACCTGTCATTTTTCCTTCTGCGAACAATTTTAACAAAAATCCAGAAACAAATATGGGCAGCAGTGGGACAAAGAAATGTTTCATGAATTTCATCACACCATCGTGCATTAGATTAATGATCGTATTGACGTATTTATTGGGATAGAGCGAATTCGTGAACCCAACTATAATGCCAAATATCAGGGCATGGAGCGTTTTTGCTACCACAGGCAGTTGCAGAGAAAACAGTGGCACTATGGATACCACGTTGTCGCTTACTTCCTTTGCAACAGTGCCAGATAACATCATATATCCTACGCTGCCAGAGATGAGTATGTTGATAAAATTTGATATAAACACCGTTGCCATTAGAATTAAGACGAATAGCATTCCTTTCCTTGGAATTGCGGAAAGGGCCACCGCAATGAAGCTAAAAAGCAGAAATGGCAGGATAAATGTTAGCAATGTCCTTAAACATGTGCTAATTGTTAGAAAAAATCTTATTGTATCGACGGATAGGTCGGCATAGAAACACGAACATAGAAACATGGCAAAAATCAATTGCACCAATGGATTGGACATAATTTTTCTCAGTAATTTCAGTATATTTTCGTATCTATCCATGCACGTCTTCCATTATTTTTAGAGTATCATAAAACACTGCTTCCTATGGATATGTCAAGATTTTCCGAATAGAGTATTATCAAATATTGTGATCGATTCACATTTTTTCCAACGTTTCCAAACCTAGCAAATGCATGCCCGTTTCTAGTATATTCAAGGTTCGAAGGATGATTGTTAGCCGACGAGATGTAATATTTGCTTGTTCGCCAAGGATACGATCTGTATTATAAAAGGTGGAATATTCTCCCGTTAGCTCAAACAAATAGGTACAAATATGGTGTGACCGTAGCTCCTTTGCTGCCTGGGATAAAATTATTGGGAAGTAGATCAACTTGCGAACGAGATTTCTCTCTGACTCCGTTTCCAAACAATCGGCGGTAACATCAGTCACATCACAATCACATTTCCTTAGGATCGATTTTATCCTAGCGATGGCATAGAGTAAATAGGCAGCCGTATTGCCATCAAAGGATAGCATTTTTTCCCATGAAAAAACGTAATCCCCCATACGATTAGGCAGCAAATCTGCATATTTGATGGAATCTATGCCGAGGACATTTGCCACATGTTGTTTTTCCAAATTTGACAGGTCCTTACTCTTTTCATCGACAATTTCTCGGGCACGTGTTTTGGCCTCATTTAGTAACTCTTTAAGTTTTATTGGGGCTCCAGAGCGTGTTTTTATTGCTTTTCCATCTTCCCCTAAAATAGTTCCGAACCATACATGTTGCATGTCGGGACATTTGCGGCCAAAAGCTGCATACCACTTTTGTACGGTAAGAAACAGTTGTTGGAAATGGTCCCGCTGCCGGCCATCCGTAACATAAATTAATTCATCGGCACGCAACGTTTCCGTCCGATATAATACGGTGGCCAGGTCCGTGGTGGCATAGTTGGAAGCCCCATCCGCTTTTCTCACGATAAATGGCTGCTCGCTGAATTGTTCATGTTCTTCGTGAAAAACACACAGGGCACCATTATCCACTTTGGCAATGTGTTTTTCCATCAACTCTTGGTATATCCTGTGGACCTGATCCCGATAAAATGACTCGCCGAGCGTATGATCAAATGATACTCCCATTTCTGAGTAAATTTCATCGAATGCAGCCCGAGAAATTTTGTTAATCGCTTCCCAAATTTCGAGGTTTTCAGCATTGCCATTTTGCAACTTGACCAGTTCGTTGCGAGCAACGGACAAGTAATCCTCGCTTTCCTTGACCAATGCACTGCCTTGTTGATATAACGATTCAATCTCTTCCAGGGATAAATCGGATGTGCACAACCCTTTCTTCTTGATGATCATGATCAAAATGCCGAATTGCGTTCCCCAATCCCCGATGTGATTGTCTCGAATGGTATCGGCACCACAAAATTTCAAAATTCTGTAGATCGAGTCCCCAATGTTCATTGATCGCAAATGACCAACATGCATCTGTTTGGCGGTATTTGGAGATGAATAGTCGATAACTATGCGTTTCCCAGACCAATTCTGTGCTATTGCTGACCTATAATCATTTTCGGATTTGTATAAATTCAACCATTCGGCAAGAAAACCACTCGATAATTTAAAATTAATAAATCCTGGTCCTGCAACATTGACCTCAATCTTTTCAGAAAAATCACCCATGGACCGTAATTTTTCAACAATTTGTTCCGCTACACACCTTGGGTTCAAATGGTACAATTTTGCGTATGACAATACGCCATTTGCTTGAAAATCCCCAAATTGCAGGTCAGCTTGACGAATATCTGGAGAAAAATCATCCGTCGAAATATTGCACGCCTGAGCCGCTTCTGATACTACCTCTGAAAGTCCAACATCAATTTGAAACCACATGTTTTACAAAAAACACAAGACCGCCGGTTAGGCAAGGAAATTAGCACTTTCATACCTAATTGGGCAATGGTATTATCCTTACAAAAAATAATTTTGCTGTTTTTCACTGATTGGCATGCGCAGCTTTTTCATGACTTCCAACATATCTTCCCATACGGCGCGTTTGGCTGCATTCGTATTATTTCGCAGCAGGTATGAGGGGTGGAATGTTACCATGAGCGGCGTATTTGCAAATGTCGCCCATTTTCCTCGCACGTCATGCATGCGGCGTGTTGGATCGTAGCCCAATAGTCCGCTAACCGCCGTTGCTCCTAGCGCAACAATTACCTCGGGTTGAACAATTTCAATTTGAGCCAATAAGTATGGGAGGCAAAATTCCATCTCTTCCTGCGTTGGTGGTCGATTACCAACCGCCGTTGGCATTTCCGGGCGCCAATTCATGATATTGGCTATGTATACATCGCTGCGGGACAACCCCGTGGCCAGAATTATTTTTGTCAGCAACTGCCCTGCACGCCCAACAAATGGTTCTCCAATTGTTTCTTCATCTGCTCCAGGGGCTTCTCCACAGAACAGAATATTCGCATCGACATTGCCTATGCCGAAAACAATTTTTTTCCCTGGGCGGACATGTTTTTTACACTCTTCACAATTTAGGACCTTATTTTTTAACCATTCATATTGCTCAAGTTTACTACCCTTAGGGAGACTAATTTTTGGATTCATAGGGAGTGTCGTTGCTTTCACCGTAAGACCTACACAGGATTCTTCTTCACTGATGTGCGATCGTTTCATAGAGAGCGAGATGCTATCGGACTTATCCAATCCGGGTGGCAAATTTTTCAGAGACAGTATGCTATTTTTTGAAACTGGCAAGCTACAAAACCCTTCACCTTTCAATGCTAGCAATTCCATTTCTAGCAGCTCTAAAACTTTTTCATTGGAAAGTGGCATGGTTAAATTTGAAAATGCTCCTGAATGGCCGTTTGTTCAAGCCCGACCTTTTTCCAACCTTTGCTGGTGAGCATTCTTCCCTGAGCAGTTCTTTGGATGTAGCCTTCCGTTATTAAATATGGTTCGTGGACCTCTTCGATGGTCTGCAAATCTTCACCCACCGCAACGGCAACCGTACCAAACCCAACCGGGCCACCGGAATAGTTTTGTGCCATGCAGGAAAGAATTTTTTTGTCCATTTCGTCGAGCCCATCCACGTCGATTTCCAACATCTCAAGGGCAGCTTTTACAACGTCTTTGGATATATTCGGGATAGCCTTTTGCTGTACAAAATCACGGACAAACCGTAGCAAATTATTTGCTATCCTTGGGGTTCCCCGAGATCTGCTTGCAATTTCATTGGCACAGTTGGGATCTATTTTAACAGACAACAATTTCGCACTACGTGTAACGATTTTTGCCAAGATTTCCCGGGGATAATAATCCAAGCGCGTCTGCAACGTAAATCTACTCCTGAGAGGTGCACTGAGCAAACCCGTTCTTGTCGTAGCCCCAACAAGTGTAAATGGTGGAAGGTTCAAGCTGACGCTCCGAGCATTTGGCCCCTGGTCTATCATTATGTCAATGCGAAAGTCTTCCATCGCAGAATACAAATACTCCTCCACGGCTTTGGGCACCCGATGTATTTCGTCGATGAATAAAATATCGCAGGCTTCAAGACTAGTCAATAAACCGGCCAAATCGCCAGCTTTTTCAATTACCGGCCCCGATGTTACGCGAATATTACTGCCCATTTCCTGTCCCAAAATCATGGCAAGGGTAGTTTTCCCTAGCCCAGGAGGCCCGCTAAGCAAAATGTGACTTAGAGCTTCACCCCGTTTCTTCGCTGCCCCTGTCATAATTTTCAAACGTTCCACGGTTTTCTCTTGGCCGACGAAATCTATGAAATCAGATGGTCTAAGGGAACTCTCAATGGTGTCATTTTTTGCATTAAGGCTCTGGGGAGTAGTATTAATGTTGGACTTTATGACCTGTGGCATACCTTTAATAACCGTTGACTTGAATGGATTTAATTTGGTGCTTATTTTTTATAAGTCAAAAATTTTCATCTAAAAGATGGATACAAAATCTTTGTGAAATCCGAAAAATCAGGATCTGCAAGAGTCCTTTTTATGTTAAATCTTGGCCCTTGCATGTATTTCGAATTTTTAGGCTTGTATGTTATAAGACCCAATCGATCAAGGACTTCACCTAATTTTCCGGCGGCATCTACTTTAACGTCGATGGAAAGTGGCGAATCGTAAAAGTATTTATGCCTTGTATATGCAATCGACCCAGAAGCATTAATATGGATTGTTGGCCCAAAAATATTCAGTTCATCCATGAGAATATCTAGGTCTTTATTGCGATAAATATTAGCTTGTATCGTATCATAGTATAGTTGTTGAAATTCCTCTATGACAAAATTAGCGTTGGCAATATGCTCATTCGCTTGTAAAAGAATCTCACTAGTCAACTCGAATGCATCTAGGATAGCTCTATTTTTTTGATTTAAGAAATTGGCTAGGTGGAGAACACCATTGGAACATGTAATATTTATTGTTCCATCTCCTGATTTTATCGTTGTCCATTCATCATTTCCTGTCGATGCAAATTGTGCATCAATCTTTCCTGTTCCTTCTATCATAGCTTCTTGAGAAGGCTTCATCCTTTTGCAAATTTTCCCAATATCTTTCATATAAAAAGTACTACTAAGAGCAAAATCATAGGGATCTGGCATTTTATCCGGAGAATATTTTAATGTGGCTTTCAAATCAAATGGAGATTCTGCCACTAGAAAATTGATTGTTTTCAGATCGACTTTGTCCTGTGTCATGTAACATAAACATTCCACATTGTCTAGAACTCCTTCACCGGGAAGAAAGAGCTTTTTTATACTAACGAGACATTCTCCTTTACCTTTTAGCCATTTTTTTATCCATTTGAATAGCGATGATTTTGGTTTTTGTTGGACTGATGCGTCATCTTGCTCGACGACGGAGGCCATGGATTTTGTTTTTGTTGAAAACGTATCTCTATTCGTAGAGAATGTAGAGAACACGCCTATGGGAACTTTGGCAAGGTTGGCCAAGTCAGGAATGGATAGGCTATCACCCTTTAGGTCAAATTTCAAAGTTGGTTTATCCAATGTATTGTTTTCATAAAATGTATTAGTTGTCAAAAATACCGACGTATTGTTTTGTCCGGAAATATCCAGCTCCATATTTGATTTGATATCGTCGTTGGTGCGTGTAAAATCTACGATCCAGTGTCCACTCATTGGCACAGAATTATCGTCCAATATGAAGGACTTAAGATTAAAATTGCCTTGCACTGCGGTAGAATCTGATGCTCGCGTAAAGTTTACATGTCCCGAACACATTCCCGATTTTATGGGAATTCCTGCGGTATGTGCCAATTGATCTAACCGACAGACAATGTAACAATCCATAGCGTTTAACCGCTTGTTGTCAGCGAAAGAAAAGCTGACAGTTCCCGCCGCAATTTCATTTCCATCGGTTTCACTTACGGCTATATCATTAAATACCAACTGCGCGGTATTGCCTAAGTTTAAGGCTGCTTGGCAGGTGACATTCACATTTTCTATGTGCTTTTTAGAATTTTGAGTAATTGTTAAAGCGTCAAATTTCAACAATGACTTTTCACTGGATTTTATTTTCCAACATCCATCCGTGGATGAGATGTCAAATTGACCCGAAATGACAGTATCAATTTTGTCTGCCGATTTGGTCGTCGAAAATATTTTCGGATTAAATTTTTCAACCGTTATTTTACAGAGACTTTTTCCAGAGTTAAAAATATTTTTCGAAGCTAAATATCCAGCATCTTTGTTCCAAATAACTATCGGATTTGTGGAAAAAAGAGCAATTTTCCAGGAAGCATCTTTGTCTCTACAGGCTGTTTCCATTGAATTTATTACCAATGTCCCATCTGTCATCTTTAATACTATTCCTCCGGATAACGAGTAAGTTTTAGTAAAATTTTCACTAAAAATACAACTACCGTTGCCCTTCAACAACCCATTCCAATTTTGGAATTCAAATTCTCCACTCCACCGTGTATCAAATACAATTTGTGGCAAAGGTGACGGACCAAACATTGTCATATCGAGGAGTTTTTCGCATTCGATAAATAACTTTTGTTGATCTTTTTGGTACTTTATTTCTGCGTTACATAATACACCGGTTCCTTTATCGTTACCTATATGTAAACGGTATAAATTTTCGGCAGGTGTTCCTTTATAGAGTGAGGTTATGTTAAACTGTTGCGTTGACTCAAGTAGCTTACAATCGCAATCAAAATCTATGGCCTCAATGGAAGCATTGCTGGACTGAAAGATTTTAGCTTTGCCATTAAAATTCAACCTCGTGGGCGTTGTTTTCCCAATTGCCACATCGGATTTAATATCGACAATCGCCGCACTCAAAGGAGCAAATCCGCTTCCGTCTAATGAAATCTCAGCGATAACATATTCATCTATGCTCAACAATCCATTAACCTTCATATGGTCAATGGTGGTCTTTAGCGGAAATTTTGGTGACTTTACAAATTCGACAACACCCTGAAACTTGGATAATTGCTCTTGCAAATTTTCGTACTCACCCTTCCCGATGATCGGAACCTTAGGACCTGGTTTGGCTGTTTCCTCGGCCCTTATGTAGTTTATGAACACCTTGTCCGCATACATATCACTAATCTTTAATTCATGGAGTAATATTAAATCTCGCAGGGACCATTTAACATCAAAATCCACCACCCGCCAATCAATGTTTTTGGCTGAAAGAGCTAATTTCCGTATCTTGGCACCATGAAATCCGATGGACACCCTGTCCACATAAACTTCATCGAAATGTCGAGCCAAATAACGTCTAGCCACGTATGTTTGCACATAGGGAATTCTTATGCTTAGGATTGCCAAACAAATGACTGCACATAACCAAAATAAAAATTTCAATTTCTTCATAAACCCACAACAAACTTATCTAGGATAAACTGTGTATTACATTTTTCAAATTTTCCAATGTTATACCGAAACTACCCATTAAATCTACTGGTTGACCACTGTATCCAAAGGAATCCACACCCAAAACGATACCACTTGCCCCGACATATTTGTGCCATGGCATCGAAATTCCTGCTTCCATTGCGATTCTTTTGGGACAACTTTGGGGTAATACTGTGCTTTCATATTCTTTCGACTGCCGCTCAAAGGCTTCCATACACGGGACAGAAACCACCCGTGTGCCATCAAACAATGGAGCTACCTGCATGGCCAGACACAATTCACTGCCTGATGCCAATATTATACGTTCTAATTTTCCCACCTCTGCGTAGGCAATGTAGGCTCCTTTTTGTACACCACTTCTTCGTTGGGCGATATTTGCTTGTCTAGGATTGGGAAGTTCTTGTCTAGACAAAATTAATGCCGTTGGGCGGTTTACATTTGCCATGGCCAATTGCCAAGCTCCCACCGTTTCTTCGTAGTCTGCCGGACGAATCACATCTAAGTTGGGAATACACCTCAATGCTGTGAGGGTTTCTACGGGTTGGTGAGTCGGGCCATCTTCTCCAACCGCTATCGAATCATGGGTGAAAATAAAAATCTGTCCAAGTTTTGCCAATGCCGCCATCCGTATAGCAGCACGCATATAGTCAGAGAAGACCAAAAACGTTGAACAGGATGGCCGGAATATTCCATCATAGGCTACCCCATTCATGATTGCTGCCATGGCATGTTCTCGAACTCCGAAATAGATATTGCGCCCTTGCACATTCTCCGATGAAAAATCGCCGCCGCCTTTTATATAATTCCCTGCCGAAGCAAATAGGTCCGCACTTCCCGTAATCACCGATTCGTCATGTTTTGCAATGGTTTGTAAAATTTCCCCCGCAGCAACACGGGTCGACACCCTATCTCGGTTTGATGGTTCCAATGCATCTAAAACGTGTGCCATCGCCACTGGGTCATCCCCTAACAACACTTGTGCCAGGCCTGGATTTTCTTTCTGCCAGGCTTTAAATATACCCAACCACGCTGCATACTCTTTTTTACATTCCAACTTTCTATTAGCAAAAAATTTTTTAGTGGCTTCAGAAATGCAAAATTTAGCGGACGGTAATCCTATTTTTCGTCTGGCTGTGTCAATAAATTTTACACCTGCAGTTCCATGGGCCTGGCTTGTCCCGGCAATTTCATCGATCCCCAAACCGATGGTAGTTTTGGCAATTATTATCTTTGGGCATTGTAACTGTGAAAATCTTACACCGTCGAACGTTTTGATAAAATCGTTCAAATCATTGCCATTGGTTTCAACTGTTTCAAAGCCATAGGCTTCAAACCTTTGGATGATATTCTCACTCTGAGATTTTGCCAATTTAGCATCCAGCGTTACATCGTTAGAATCGAAAATTAGTATCAAATTATCCAACTTCCAATGGCCGGCAAGGGAACAGGCTTCCGCTGAAATACCTTCCTGCAGGCATCCGTCCCCACATAAACAAACGACAAAATTGTTGAAGATTTTATGTTTTATTGTGTTGAATTTCTCCGCCTGCTTTTTGCATGATAGGGCCATACCGACCGCATTTGCCACACCCTGCCCCAAAGGCCCTGTAGTACATTCTATGCCAAGATTTTTATTAAATTCAGGATGCCCATGGGTTATGCTTCCGGATTTTCTAAAATTTTTTATGTCTTCGAGGGAGATGTTATAGCCCGCCAAATGTAGCCACACATACAAAAATATACTACCGTGCCCAGCTGATAAAATAAAACGGTCCCGATTCACCCACGTTGGGTTATCCGGGTCAAACCGAAGAAGCTTCCCAAAAAGGGCAGCTCCAATTTCAGCACATCCCATTGGCATGCCCAGGTGTCCGGAATTTGCTGCTTCAACGGCATCCATGAACAATCCTCTGCCATCGTTTGCAATGGACAATAGCTCCTTCATCGCATGGAAGATGATTCCTTTTCTTTCATAGATCCGAAAGGTGTTGTTTGGGTTAAAATTTGCAAGTGAAAATGCGGTTGACAGTTATGGCGGACTTACAGTACATGCCATTGAATGGTGGATTTTTCAGATAATCCAAATTTTACCATATGTTAACGACGCACATCGCGAAATAAATCGCTCCGGAGAAAGTACATCTCCGTGGCGTCGTCCAGGATCGGCATCGGGGTCTTGTCTATGGTCGTTGTCGTGCAAGTGCCTCTATGTGCCGCTCCCCCTTTCCAGGGTTTGGATCTTGGTTCAGTATAAAATACAGCACAATATCATCCCCCTGACCTTGTCCTGGATTGATTGGTGCGACTTGCTCCATGTCAATTGGATTACCATTGGTGTCATAGCCTTCATAGGGAGGGATGTCTCCTCCATAGAAATGGTTAACAATGAATATTCTTCTTTGAAACGCAATGGCGGCCAATCTTGCCTCCTCTTCTCCCCCCATGGTCCATTTCTCATTACAGGATTGGTTGTATGCTCAATTCTTCCAAGGACTCCTTTGGTAAAAACGATTGGATCAGGGTTTTCTCTTACTCCTTGCCGAATATCTTGTACAAGACCGTGAATTCGCCGACGAACATCTCTTTGATCTGTTATTCCAACAAAAAGCCCTATGGCTGTGAAAAGGCAATTACCATCATCCGGAACATGGACAATCTGAAATTGGCCAAGGTTTCCCATATCGATCGGAATACGAGTACGGACGGTGCGATTACCTAGTGCATGTAGCCGCCTAGGGAGCTCAGGATCTCTATTTATGAGCTGAGGTAGATCATCCGCAGGTCCCGCTGGTTCCGCGGGTCCTGTTGGCGGTGGTGGTTGCGGTGGTCGTGCTGCGGCAGTACGGGTCATTTTTGGTTCTGGAACGAAACATATCTTGTCCATAATCTCCAATGCCTCACCTACTCCACCAGTACTATAATAGACTTGACCATCAAAATGAGGTTTCCATAGACCAAGTGATACAGGTGGTTCAGTCTTTGTCTGTATATGGAAATGACTTCCTTTGTCGGATATTGAGATTCGTGCCCTACATTGACCCATAAATTGTTTTCCGAAGGCTGCGAATTTACCCGTATCTATCCCAGCATGGCCTCCTTCGTGAGGTTTTATATCATCTAAAAGAGCATCCAATTTTCCTCTAAACTTCTGACTAACTGCAATAAGCTCTATTGGCTCCAATGGTACTTCATACTCCGGCATTTCCGGAGCTGCTGGCGGCGGCGGCGGTGCTGCTGCTGAACCCTTCTTTGCCTTTTGTTGAGTAGTTAATTTTTGAATAGTTAACTCTGTAATTTCATCTAACTCTTCGCTTTTGGTGAATGTTACCCAAACCTTTCTGCCTGGCAAATCCATCGTTAATTGCTGTGGCCCTCCTCTATCAGGAGCTTTTCTGATAGCTTGCCTCATTGTTGCCTGTTCAGCAACTGATAGCTTTCCATAGACTTGCAAACAATGGCCACCTGTCTCAAATCTTCTTCCTCTACCATTGCAACTTATAGATATTGATGGACCACCCGTAGATCTCCTCGTTAGTTCCGCTGGCGGTGGTGGTGGTCCTACTGCTTCTGTTTGAGATGGTGTTGTTTGAGATGGCGTTTCTTTAGTTGGTTGCCCTGGCGGTGGCATTGGTCCTGTGTTTTGTAATCTAACAGTCCTTTCATTTAAATTTCTACACACAACATAAGTTACAACCGCTATGGCAGCGCCCAGAGCAGCACCTAGATTTCTATTAGTCAAATAAAATATACCTCCTACCATTCCTCCTACCATTCCCACAATGGCAACTCTGATAGTTCTTGACCAAGTAACCTCCTGCTGCTTTTCTTGAGCTTGCTCAGAGCTTGAAGGTGTTTTTGGTGGATCTGGTGGTGGTATATTCATAGCGATGCTATGAATATATATCAGCTTTTTACAATTTCAAGAAAAATTACACAAAATTTTATAAAAAACATAATTCGTAAAACTTTATTCCTCCCTAGGACTAGGACAGCATGGCTATTTTTTAGAACATATGCTGTGCGCCGTCCTAACCCCAGGTCTCAATTTCGAGCGTTAGTATTCTGCATAGGATAGATTTACCTTCCATTTTACCCTTCACTTCACAGTAATAATCCATTCCTATACTTTTTTTAGGCCCTACTCTAAGTCCCGTCAGACACTCACCATTATCGAAAAAATCTTGCTTTTCCACAAAGCTATCCGTTATCCTTGTACGTTCGCCATCGGTAAGCTCGTTGGAAAACCTATCCGCAATGTCCTGCGGGGCGATGCAGGTTGTTACCCCATTGGAGAAAATTTCCACCATGTTTCTATTATTTACGCTGTCCATAAATTCCTTTCTTCTGTTAAAATTTTAAAAATTAAAATCGAGGGTGCCTGTTTTTTTAATTTACCACTTCCCTAATTTTGAATTGAAAAAAGTTGAATCCGAAAGATTTTATTTTGTCAATTGAAATTTGCAATCGACCCTCGTATTTCGATGAAAATGCTCAGCTCTGTCTACTAGCTGACCAGGCAAGACATTTCCAGTGCCTAACCCTATCGATTTTTTTGGTAATGTGCCGATATTTGAACTGATATGGCTGGCATTAAGGGAAATTTTTCCTAGGGT
>JAITBI010000038.1 GCA_031283685.1 Puniceicoccales bacterium
TAGCTTTTCACACACGAATTTACTACATCCCTTAGAATACCTGGATCTAGGGCCAATCTTGCATCACACCAATCATCCACACCAAATACTTCTAGTTTCTGATCTCGCTCCTCTGCAAAATCATCGTCTAGACCTCTTAGAACTTTCTCATGTATTACCTGAAGAAAACTCCTAGGATCTTGTTTCGGTAATTCCTTTACCGCTGATGCAAGCTTTTTCACTACATTTACATATTCCTCTGGTTTTTTTATAACTTCAATTGGGAAAAATAGCTTTTCTGGGCCATTGCTTGTCGGCATTTGACATGAAATACATTTGGAATTCGAAACATTTTGCATCAAAAGATTTGCAAACACTATTGCTTTCCCGGCTAACTCAGAAAATTCTTTCCCTTGTTCGGCCATCTTTTGTATTATAGCATCCCTTGAGTTGTTGAAAATATCTTCTGCTTTATACCATAGTTCATTCATGAACTCAAAGGATTTGCTTTTTCTGACTTCCTCGGAATCCGTAGGAGCATTTCCCATTTTCGCAATATGAACTTCCCTCTCCTGCAGTTCAACATCTTCTATCCCTGTTAACCTGATAATAAAAGGATCCACAGTGCGATCAAATACGTCAATTTGATGATCTAATGGCGATTCAGGGCTCGCCGGCCTTGAACTTTCCGCTGTCCCAGACGGAGGTGGTGGCGGCGACAGCACGTAACCTGTATTCCCTAGTTCTTGTATTTTTGGCATCTTCTATCTGATTTAAATGTTGGTAAAAATTTTTCATCAAGACAAATCTTGATTTTGCGCAATGGGTTACACGAAATTTATGGTAATGCAAGAAAAATTTACGTTTTAAAATTATTTTTTGAAGATCTTGGAAATATCGCACGTAACACGGATATAATCGGCATTAGCGTACGCAAGGACTAACGAGTTGCCTCTTGATCGGCTTTCGTAGTTGCTCCTTTGTCGAATCGTGATAGTCCCACTCCCTTTGATCTTCACTAAAACAGTTCAATAAAAGTCCAATCATAAAAGAGAGCAATATCAGGTTAGATCCTCCATAGCTTATAAAAGGAAGTCCCATGCCCTTCGTCGGAAATAAACCAGTAACAACACCAACATTGATTATCACTTGGTAAATTATGGTCAGAGCTATGCCATAGGATAGGAACTTGGCGAAGTTGCTATGAAGTTTTTTCGCAGAATGTACAACGGTTAAAAAAAATGTTAAATATATTGCCAATACTGAAATTGCAGCTAGGCTACCCAATTCCTCACTGAATATCGGAAAAATAAAATCCGTATGGGCTTCCGGCAAATAAACTAATTGCTGGCGACCTTGCCCTAGACCTCTTCCGTGTAATCCTCCGGAAGCAAAGCCAAGCATCCCCTGCCAAAGTTGATACGCTCCCGCCAATTTATTGTTTTCAACGTCGAGAAACGCAACTATTCGACCCATGCGGGTAGGGTTTAGATATATTAAAATTGAAATAGCCAATAATCCACCGAATACTGCGAATCCTATGTACAATAACCGGGCCCCTGACAAAAACAATAGAGTTATTGCCACCGCTCCTATTAACATCGCCGTACCATAGTCAGGTTCTAGAAATATCAAACCACATATGCTAGCAACTACCAACAAAGGAATCAAAAAACCAATTTTAAAATCCGACCGACTACTTTCCTTATTGTTTAAATATTGTGCCAACCAGAGTATTGTGGCAATCTTGGCAAATTCTGAAACTTGAACGTTGAAGCCTCCCATGGCTATCCATCGTCTCGATCCATTGACCCTTTTCCCAATGCCTGGAATTAACACAATAACCAGAGCAACGACAAAAAATGTTAAAATCCATGAACAATGCTTTTTCAAAAATTTTAAGTCGACGAAACATCCAATAAAAAAAAGTGGAACACTAAGTGCACACCACAATAATTGCTTGTGAAAATAATTTTCAGATTTGATAAATGACAAACTTGCACTTGATAAAACAATGAGGCCAAGCCCAGTTAATAGACTGGTACACAGTAAAATAAACCAGCCAGCTTTACGCTGGCTGAAGTAACTATAATACGCCTCTAACTTTTCTAAAACCATGGAAGATTAATCTTTGATCTCGATGACAGGAATCTCTTCAAAGTTTTCAAAAAAATCTTCATCTTTTGGTTCGGAAGTACGCGAAACAGGAGACTTAGGTTCAGTTACTGCTTTTTTTTCTGGGATCAGAAGCTTCTTGCCTTCCTGCAATGAAGGGTTGTTCCCAAGATTGTTTAACTTTATCAAATCCACTTTTTCTACTTCCAAATCATGGGCAACTTTATCAATGGTGTCTCCACTTTTTACTACATATGAATTACCCGATGTAGTTTGTGATGGAGGAACTAGAGCGTTGTCTTTCCTCGTTTTTATGCTGCTTGATTTATCCGAAGCAACGTCTGTTTTAGTAGGAATGATTAATTTTTGCCCAACGCGTAGTTTGTTTGGATTGTCTATATTATTGGCTTTCTGTAAAGCGGCTTGCTTTATGCCGAAATGTTTTGCAATCAAAGTCAAATTATCTCCCTGTTTTACAGTATACTTACCATCATTATCTAACACCCTTTGAATTTTTGCCGAATCATTAGCATTAAAAGCTTTAGTCGCGGATTCTGGGATAGTTAGCTTCTGCCCTATTATCAATTTATCAGAAGATAAGTTATTTATCTCCTTTAACGATTTTACCGTAACTCCATAGGCGTGTGCTATCTTGGATAAAGAGTCACCTGCTCGAACAGTGTGAAGGGTCATTTTCATGGTCATCAAGTCGACACCTTCCTCTATTTGTGTTGCTTGTCGATATTCTATGTAGCTTTTCACACACGAATTTACTACATCCCTTAGAATACCTGGATCTAGGGCCAATCTTGCATCACACCAATCATCCACACCAAATACTTCTAGTTTCTGATCTCGCTCCTCTGCAAA
>JAITBI010000017.1 GCA_031283685.1 Puniceicoccales bacterium
AAAACAGCCTGCAAAACCTTCAAAACTCCTAGATAGCTCATGAAATCAGGAATTTATGCCATTGCTGGTATTTGCGAAATAGGGAAGATAAAGGTCCATGCCCCAAGGGAAGCATAAAAAATTCCATGGGGGAAAACTGATGAAAATTTGACAATATTTTGACAGCCATCTTTCAATGTTCTACGGCAACATACCTTTTTGGTAAATTGCATGCTGTAAGTTTTTGAGAAAAGGGGAACAAACCATTGATCTGTTGTTTTAACGAATATGGGAAGTGGCCATAGTCCCGTTATGACGCTTTTGGCATGTTCCGCCATCGTTTGCCGGAATTAATTATTTTAGATGTTTTTATACAATTGTATAGTCCGAGATATCCAGCTCCTTGCAAAGCCACGCTCCCCACCTTTGCCCAAACGGGATGGTTTTTTGCGAATTCCTCAGAACGCCTGCGTATTTCGGTAGCACTTTTGAAGGCATCATGGGCGATGGAATCTTTTTGAGCTTCCACCGTGGCATATTCGTCAGGCAAGTGCCTTTCCGGGAAATTTGCTCCATATTCAGTATCTATTGGGCCATGGGCCCCACCATCCCCAACGGTTTGCGGAGTAGTTTGTCCATCTTCCGCCGTTTCCAGCTCAGCCAGCTGTGCCAGACAATCGTCCAACTTTTCATCCGTTTTCTCTAAGGAGTCGAGGCTGTCCTTGACATCAGGATCGTCGAGGAACTTTTTGAAGTCTTTGTCGAAGCTATCGACATCCGTGGGTTTTAGATTTTCCGCGATAGCCGCCTGTTTTACCCGTGCCCTGATGCGTTTGAACTCATCGATCTGGCCCACCATGGCGACGATCTCGCCGATGGCAGGGCTAGGGCTTAGTTTGGCATTCCCACTACCAGTTCTTCATGTCTTCTTCTAGGGCGTAGATTCTGTCCTTTTCTTCATCACTCCATTTTCCGCATTTGCTCCTCTTTTTTAATTCCTCTATAAATCTACCCGAATGCTTCGATCTTACGGTATTGAACATTTTTCTGAATTTTTCATACCTTAATTTTATATTTTCATAAAAGTCATAAAAGGACATGGTCGCAATGGAAACACATCTTTCAGGATTTTTCCACGCAAATAAATCAAATTTTTGATAGTATGTCCGAAGCATTTCATCGTCATTAAAATATGCGTCTATTAAATCATTTAGTTTTTCGCAAAAATCGTATGTATTTTCATTTTCTTCGAGGAAAAAATAAAATAATTCACACAGGATTTCGAGGTCTCCAGCGGCAATTTTAACCAACTTTTCAATGGGACGCAATCCCTCAAGCATAATTTCACTATCTTTTCGATCCGCCGCGAGGAATTCAAGCCAAAGTTCCTTATCTTTTTGAGTCACCGCTGGGTATTTTTTTCGTGTTTTTTGAACCGCCACATCATATCTTACAAATGCCTTTTTAGCCGATTCTAAAATTTCTTCGTATTCTTTTTTCATATTCAGTATTTAATCTCGGTTATTATGATTTCCACGCCTTCGCTTTTGCCATATTCAATTGCTTCTAGGATGTATTGACCCAAATATTATGTGCTAATTTACATAAATTCTTTAGACTTTAATATTTCTTCATATAATCCACATGACTCACATTTTATGGCCCGCACGAAGTGAGTTCCTAGGTCAATATCATAAAATTTTAAATCACTCTTTTCGCATTTCGGACACCTTATTTTTGAATTCTTATTCAGTAAAATCTGCGGAACGAGTTTAATTAATTTCTCATAGTATTTATTTTTCATCTTATATTGCAAAAACTATTCTTCCCTTTTTCCTAGCATTTCAGCATATAGTCCACAATCGTGGCATTGGACAACTCTCACAAATCTTTTATCAGGTCCTTCAATATCACTGATTGTCAATTCACATTTGCCGCAGGATGGGCATTGAATTTTTATTTCCCTATCGGCCATGATACTTGGCGTCAATTTGATTAGACTTTCACGAGATTTTTTATCAATTTTGCACCTTTTCACTTTATGTCCTTAAAATATTTTTCTGCAAAATTAAAAGCAGAATCGGTCTCTATCACTACTAAATGTGCATTGACCCCAGCAGATAATTTACTTGTATGCAATCTATGCAGTTCATGTAAAAGCGTCTTTTTAAGTTCAGGGATCGAAGAGAAAGCTTCTTTCCCCATTAAAAATCCATTTTCACCAAACATGGTCAACCCGGAATACGGCAGTTCTGGTTCATATTGAACTAATCTTCCATTAATTTTAACTGTCAGAGGCTTATTTTCCATATGAGCTGTTCTAAGTAAATCAATTTCTTTTGAATTAAAAATGCCATTCGCTTCTGCTATAATTTTACTTTCCAGTTCCGTTAATTTTGGCAATTTCTTTCCCGTACCACTTGTTCGTAAAGCTTCACCAGCTCCTTGACTTTCCATCTTTCTGCTGACGGAAGGCACACGTTCTTCGACGGGAACTTTCACCCTTAAGCCTGTGCCGGCGAGCTCTGTTTCCCGGATGGCGATGCTCTCCGTCGGCGTGCGCCTGTTCTTTGGACGGGGGGAATGTCTGGTAAACTTGTTTATGCTGGAAACAATGTTCGCTGCTCCCGCCGTTTGTACGCAAAACCTTGCAGTGTCAACGAATTCCTGTTCCTCCTGGTCTGTCCTCGCACACGCCTTGGCCGCATTGGAAAGCACATCCAGGATGCCATTTGCAACAGCTTCTCCCGGTTCTGACCGCGATGCCAGGACCACGGCAGTGACTGGTATTCCCGTCGCAGGTCCCCCGGCCCATGATGAAATAATCGCAGCTGCGTCGACGAGGTATCCTCCTGCCGCAACCGCCTTTTCAAAGTATTCCTTTGCCCAAGGATGTCGGTTTCCGAATTCTTCACAGCACTTGCGGGTATTGTTCAGGGCAACCAAGCAGGCGTGTGCCAGTTCACTCTGCCGAACCTGTTCTCCAACACAATCCACCACTGCCTTCGGATCACCCAAATATTTTGCTGCTCCCTGGGTAGTTGGCAAACTTCTCGCCACCGCTTCGAATATCCGACTATCACTGCCGAAATCATAATTCTCAGGAACCCCATCGGGGAAA
>JAITBI010000002.1 GCA_031283685.1 Puniceicoccales bacterium
ACTGTCAAGCAAAAAAATAAAAAATAATAAGTAATATTTGGTTATATGCGTTACTAAAATTTTCTCCCATGGATGATTTTACTTGAAAAGTAAGAGCTAAAAGAGATGTTTAAAAGCATGGAAATACCATTCTTCGATTTAAAAATTCAAAATTCAAAAATTAAATTTGAAGCAATGGAAAAATTTTCCGAAATCTTCGACTCAGGTACATTTATACTGGGAGAGGAAGTAACAATTCTTGAAAAAAATGTAGCAGAATATTTGGGAACAAAACATGCCATTGGGGTATCATCGGGAACAGATGCCATTTTGGTTGCATTGATGGCACTCGGCATTCGAGAATCCGACGAAGTGATTTGTCCATCCTTTACTTTTTTTGCCACCGCCAGTGCGGTGGTACGACTCGAAGGCATACCGGTATTCGTAGATGTCGATCTTGCTGATTTCAACATTTCATGGGTAAAAATTTGTGAAAAAATTTCGGCTAAAACTAAAGCTATCTTAGTTGCTCATTTGTTCGGACAAATGGCAGCCATGGATGAGATTATAAAAATTGGCCGTAGGTTTAATATCCCTATCATTGAGGACTGTGCCCAATCCTTCGGTGCCAAACGGCATGAACAACAAAGTGGTACCTTTGGAAACATTGGATGTTTTAGTTTCTTCCCAACCAAAAATCTTGGAGGGTTTGGAGATTCTGGCCTCGTTTGTACCGACGATGACAACATTGCCGAAAAGATAAAAATTCTGCGCGTCCATGGGATGAACCCGCGATATTTTCACAGACATATAGGAGGAAATTTCAGGATTGATGAACTGCAGGCAGGTTTATTAAACGTAAAACTACCACACGTCGAAGCTTACATAACAAATCGTAGAAAAAACGCTGCCATCTATTTGGAAATGCTGAATGGGTTAAAATCCATCGTTTTACCCAAAGAGATCGAAGGAAATTTTCATAGCTGGAACCAATTTACAGTCAGAATTTTAGACGGGAAACGCGACAAAGTATGCCAAGCTTTGCAAGCAAACAACATAGGCTATAATGTCTACTATCCTTTGCCATTGGACGCCCAGGAATGTTTAAAACCGTTCGTTGATCCACAAAAATTAACCCTCAATGCTATGCTGGCGTCGAAAGAGGTTTTGAGTTTGCCAATTTATCCGGAATTAACCCCCGATCAAATTCTCCACGTAGTGACGACGCTAAAACAGATTTTGCATTAGGCTCAGGACTCCTAAGAGAAGGGTTACATTTTAAAGGAAAAGGAAAATCGAGGTTCTGAGTATGGAACTAATAAAGAAATAAGCATTCGAATGGCTAAAGCCGTATTTCCTGAAGTCGCGAGGGAATCCACGGATGGGTGATCGGTCGGTGCTTAGCGGAATTGCCTATGTTCTACGCCATGGACTGTTGCTGAAAGATCTACCGGACGCTAATTATTTGCTGGCGAACGAGGAATACGATGCCAACTAGCTCCGAGAAAGGCTGAGACGGCAGGGCATAGAACCATGCATCCACTCCGGTACCCGTAAAATTCCCCCCAATGGAGTAAATTTGTACAAATGGCGCCATAAAATTGAAAAATATTCCGTAGATTGAAGGGTTGGAACCGCATCGCTCACGCTTCCTTCCTGCCATTTGCATCGTTTGTTTTTTCCTTTCCCAGGACGAACGGCATCCCTCCACCACTATTTATTTCTTCGGTCATGCCAAAAAATGCTCTCCTGGCTCCGACTTCCAACATCTGACGTGAATCAACCCTGGAAACATTTATGGTCGGGGCGGCCGGACTCGAACCGACAACAACTTGCTCCCAAAGCAAGCGCTCTGCCAGATTGAACTACGCCCCGACATATTATCCATGGTGCTCAGAACGGGACTCGAACCCATACACCATAGGTACACGCCCCTCAAGCGTGCGTGTCTACCAATTCCACCACCTGAGCACAACCTTTCTTGTATCAAAAAAGTTTTGTACCTAAAAGCAATAAAAAAACGGTTTTCCATCGTTTTCATGCATGGTCTTCTGTTACCGATTAAGGATCAAATGGAGTTTGGCAAGCACCCTCTTGCCTTGCTCCATCGAATAAAGCGATTACAGAGTGTCCTATGGAACCATCCTTCGGTGCATTCCATCATTTCGAACCACTGCGAAGCACGTGGACGATTCCGCTGATCACCCTTCGGTCGTCTACCCGTGGCTTCTCCCTCGCTTTCGGAAAATATTTCCTCATTTGCCCAAAGGCTTTTTCTCCTATCAGTTTCATTCTTTGGTCTTTGACTTCCTTCTTTCCTATCCTCTTTTCGGAGTCCTGAGGTTAGTATTCATCAAAAAATCCTAGTCGAATTTTAGGTTCGGGACGGTTGAAAAAAATTCCCTTAAAAGTTCAGCCCGTTTGATATCCCGTTCGCTGGTATTCAATACTTTATTTTCGAGCACTTGGATGTGAGAACTTTGAATTTTCATCATTACTTGCTGCAAGTCTCCACGTAACATATTAGGTAAGTATCCAAGATCAACGGCCAGCATCATCAGCGATATACAATTTATTGCATCGGTGGGTGTCAAACAATAGCAACCTCGTAAAATGCCGAGTGCCCTACCAATATTGTCGTATAGCCAAATAATTTTTTCCTTCTTTACGATCTCGCGGGCATTGAGCTCATAGTCAATGATAGATCTTATTATCTGCGTTAGCCGCGAAAGAATATCAACTTCGGCAAAACCAAGTGTCTGCTGATTTGATATTTGGAAAAAATTTCCCTGAGCTTCAGAACCTTCACCGAATAAACCTCGTACAACGAAACCCAGTTTTTGTACTGCTAGGATTAAATTGCCTATTTGTTTGGTGATGACTAGAGCAGGTAAATGTAACATGACAGAAGCTCGCATACCAGTACCAACATTCGTTGGACAGGCGGTGAGAAAACCATAGCGATTGTCAAAGGCTATGTTTAGGTTCTCCGATACATGGTCATCGATAGCATTGATTTTATCAAACATTGTTTTGAAATTTAAATCGGGGCGAAAAACTTGCATGCGCAGATGGTCTTCTTCGTTTATCATGATAGAAGTCAAATGATCATCCGTAAAAAATAGTTTGGATTCATTAGCCTCCATGATAAATTCTTGGCTGCACAAGTGCCTTTCAACCAGGGCTAATTTTTCGTGGTCCAAAAGATCGCCCATGTTTAGGATCGTACTATTCGTGAAAATGGGACAACTTGCCAGAACCTTTTCGCACCTTTCTGCAACAGCATGTAAATCCCCTTTACAAGCATATTTCACAAATTTAAAATCAGCAAGATTGCGGGCTAACCTTATCCTGGAACTGACAACTACGGGTATCGTTTCCTTCACCAATTTCGAATCTTGAAAAAGTTTCTTTGCAAAATCGTTCATGATACTCCCTTGGATCCCTTTAAAGTTTTTATTTCGTCTCGTAATCTGGCTGCTTCCTCATATTGTTCAGCCTTTACCGCCGCATCCAACATTCCCTGTAACTCGTTCAATTTTTCTTCCGTGGAAAGTTTCCTAGGGTGCCTTTTGGTAGAAGTGTCAGTAAAACTATCGTTGGGGGGCGTCGTTGCTGCCATGGTCCCTTCCCTTGAATATTTTCCCTTATGAATTGTACCTTTCTGAGAAGATTCAATTATTCCATCTATCAACAATTTCAAATCTTTGTAGCAATGAGGACACCCCAGGCGGCCAGTTTCTTTGAATGACATTGGTGTACAACCACATTTTGAACATATCAATCCACTGGCGGATAAATTTTGTTTCATTCCAGAAAACAATGCTTCACCTAGGCCAGATAGCATTGCAAACGGTAACCCTTCCTTATCAAAAAGGCCATGCTTCGCCGCACACTCATTACACATCCGAATAACGGTCGTCTTATTATTAACAACCTGTGTCATATGAACGGTTGCAGGTCTCCCGCAAAATTGACATTTTTCCATCACGGCTCCTCCATCAAATCCTTCTACAAATATACTTTTCTGCCAGGATAGCAGCCATCGCTCCCGTACCAGCAGATGTTATGGCCTGCCTATACGTTTTATCGGCGCAGTCTCCGGCGACAAATATTCCTTCAACGTTTGTTTCGGCGAATGAATCCCCTTTCCGACAGAAATAACCATCATCGTCAAGGTGCAAATATTTAGCAAATTGCTGCGTGTTGGGAACATGGCCGACGGCTATAAATACACCGGAACAAGCTATCTCCGTTTTTGATTTGTTTTTGACATTTTCTACCCTTATGCCACTTACTCTTTCAGGTCCAATAATTTCATCGACAATGCTATTCCACACGGGAACAATTTTTCCATTACCCAATGTGCGTTCTCTCATCAACTTGGATGCTCTCAGCGTATCACGGCGATGGATTAGATATATTTTCGTACAAAAATTTGTCAAAAACAGTGCCTCTTCGCAAGCCGTATCTCCACCTCCAACAACCGCAACATCTTTCCCTCTGTAAAAGGTACCGTCGCAGGTTGCACAAACACTTACTCCTTTGCCACCAAAAAACTCTTTTTCCCCTTTTACTCCCAGCAGTTTGGGCGATGCTCCAGTAGCGACTATTACGGTTTGAGATAGGTACGTGTTATGCTCACAAACAATTTTTTTCATATCCTTTCCGAAATCCACATCCTTGACTTCATCATCCACAAAACGTGTACCAAAATGTTCAGCTTGCAATTTCATGTCAGCCATCAGATCAAACCCATTTACTCCATTTGGAAATCCGGGAAAATTTTCTACTTCATTTGTCATCGTCAGCTGGCCACCGGGTTGTGGACCTCCAATGACCAAGGGAGATAGTGCTGCTCGGGATGTGTATATGGCGGCTGTTAGACCAGCACATCCACTGCCAACTATCACAACTTTTTCAACTTCACTCATTTTAGCAAAAATTCTATGGCAAAAACGTTTTTTTTAAAGCAAAATAAAAACAAAAATTGCCGATGGAAAACTAAATGGTCTTAGATAAAATTGAATGGCTCTAATAAAAATGTTGACATCTGATTAATGCTTTCCTCAAAGGAGGTAAATGGAATTTACATTTAAGATACGAACGTGTTGAAAAGTTTTTTAGAGCCGAGTTTTTTGTCTTAATTTACATAGTGTAGTTGTTAGTCTTTAGCTTTTCGTTGGTATGCACAAGAAAATTTCATTTGTCCTAATTTCTCTAGTTGTACTTGCACTTATAGGTGGTGAGGTTTTGCCGTTGCCCATATTACGTTTGTTTCTTGCAATCAGTGTGGCACTGCAATCGGTCATAATTTTCGCTTTGCCGGCACTGACTTTTTGCCTGATTTTTTCGACATTCCAAAAATTTGGGAAGAATGCTTCAGGAATTTTCATCGTCGCCTTGATTTTGCTTTGCTGTTCGAATTTTTTGGCAACGTACATGAGCCATTTTATCGGAGAAATGATATATGGCATGGATCTGTCGCTAATGCAAATATCGGCAAAGAATGAGTTAACACCTAGCTTTAACTTTAAACTTCCAAAAATTATTCCAAATGCACTGGCTATGATTGTAGCAATGATTTGTGGAATTTTTGTTCCAAAAATCGCACCGATTAGAGCCAAGAAATTGTCAACGGTCGTGGATAAGTTCGTTTCTCTTTTTCTGAAATGCATACAATTTATAGTGCCGTTTTTTCTATTTGGATTTTTGCTGAAGATGCAATACGACGGAATTGTTATGGTACTTGTTCGCCAATATGTTGTCATAGTTGTAATCATAGTTGTTGCCATAATTTCCTACCTTTTACTTTTCTATTTCCTTGTGAACAGGATGAATTTAAAAGCAACTTTTGCGGCAATAAAAAATATGGTCCCCGCCGTCGTATGCGCATTTGGAACTATGTCGAGCGCTTCGACACTACCATACACACTCATTGCCGTAGAAAAAAATTCGAAAAACAAGGATCTGGCGAAATCCATTGTTTTGATCACCACGAACATTCACTTGATCGGTGATTGCATAGCAATTCCTATTTTTATCTACGCGATCCTCAAAAGCTACGGTGTTCCCCAGCCATCACAGCTCTTGTATCTGGGATTTGTCCTACAATTTGTAGTAGCGAAATTCTCGGTGGCTGCAGTGCCAGCGGGTGGAATAATCGTTATGTTGCCGATCATTGAACGGTGTTTCGGTTTCAGTGGTGCTATGTCGTCCCTGATACTTTCGCTATACATACTCATGGATCCAATTTGCACATCGGCAAATGTCCTTGGCAATGGTGCATTTGCCCAACTCATCGACCGAATTGCTACACATCTTCATGGGAAATAAAATAGTCAGAATGAACATACAAAAAAAGCCTTGCGTTTTTGCCTGAGGTATGTTTATTGCAGTCAATTCGTATGAGGGCAGTTATTAGGACACAGGGCAAACAATTTACCATCCAAGAGGGTGATGTTTTGTTTGTTGATAGGTATGTTGATTCTTCTGCTGGGGATGAAGTGGTGATAAAAGATATCCTGTTGCTGAGTGAGGGTAATGATACCAAAATAGGCACTCCCTTGGTTCCAGGTATCAGTGTCAGGGCGAAGATTTTAGAAAATAAGCGTGCTAAAAAGGTGATGATTTTCAAAAAGAAACGTCGCAAGGGATATCAACGCAAACGCGGACATCGCCAAGAAATATCGGTAATTAAAATAGAATCAATCCAAAAAAGTTAGGCGAGGTTTATCATGGCACACAAGAAAGGACAAGGAACATCTAGAAATGGGCGGGATAGCGCCGGCAAAAGGCTCGGAGTGAAGAAATACGACGAAGAAGTTGTTCGTGCAGGGACCATACTAATACGGCAGCGAGGAACGAAGATTCATCCTGGAAATAACGTTGGTTGTGGCCGTGATCATACCCTATTCGCTCTCATCGATGGAATTGTCAAATGGGATGGCAAGCACCGCAAAGTCGCCGTAAAAAAGGCTGAAGCTTTGTAAACAAATCCACTCCGTTGGTGATTATAAAAATTTGCCGACGATGGAAGTAGTACTAAAGCCATCGATAAATGGGAGAAAATGGATTTCCGCTCCAATGGTCTGTAAGGCTTTTCGTTCGGAAAGGTCTAGCGTGTCGATAGTATAGTCTCCAGATTTTGCGTAAATATCAGGGCGGAAACGTAATATTTCATCGTCTAACCTACTTCCATTAAAAATAAAAATACCATCAACGACAGACATGGCAGATAGTACATAGGCTCGCATTCTTTCAGCGAAAATGGGACGTTTGTCTCCCTTTAATGCTTTTACACTCATATCAGAATTTAGGGCAACCCAAAGGGAAGCTCCAAGTTTTTTTGCATTTTCAAGGGAAAATATATGCCCCACATGTAACACGTCGAAACACCCGTTGGTCAGTACCACTTTCCGATTTTCTTTCCGCAACTTTTCACGGATTATACAGGCATTTGCAAAGTTAAACAACTTGGGTGGTATTAGATCCATTTCGGTTAGGGTTGTTTCATTTTCTTTGTATGTTTTTTTACTCTATTTGCCGACGGAGCCGCTGTTTTTGGCATTGATCTTTTTCTCATCAAATTCGACAGCGCCTTGGCTGGATCTGCCACAAAACTTTTGGTAACTCTCATGGATTTAATATCCGTCGATGGCAATTCGAATTTGGAATCTCGCAATAATTTTTCTAAAATGGTAAGCAGGCCGCGAGCACCCGTCTTTTCATTGGCTGCCAGTCTAGCAATTTCTGTCAATGCGTCGTCGTCGACGCTAAATTTTATCCCGTAACCGGCGAAATCTTCCACATATTGCTTCAAAATAGAACCTTCCGATGAAATTAAGATATTTTTCAGATCATCGGCCTTCAATGCTTCGCAAGCAACTCGTACCGGCAAACGTCCAATGAATTCTGGTTCGAATCCATATTTGATGAAATCTGCCGTAGAAACTTTCTTTAAATATTCATATACCTCATCCTGGTCATTGGAAGAAAGATTGAAACCAAACCCTATGCTTTTGTTTCCTACCCGCGTTTTAACAATGTCGACAAGCCTATCAAATGCACCACTAGCAATGAATAAAATATGTTTTGTATTGATACTTTGTTTCTGCTCTACGCTTCCACTTGCAAAGCTCATGGCGACCCGCAATTGCGATATCATATCCGTTTGACTATATGCGTTAACTTCACTCTCCTCCATCAGCTTTAAAAGGTTTATTTGTACCCCACGACCGGAAATATCACGTCCTTCAAAATTGGACGATATGGCAATTTTATCGATTTCGTCGATAAAAACGATTCCGTATTGTGCCAATTTTACATTTCCATTGGCAGCCTTTATCAGATCTCGAATCATATCGTCCACATCGCTGCCAACATATCCTGTTTCGGAGAACTTTGTCGCATCAACTTTTACGAATGGTACCCCAATAAGCTTGGCGATATTTTTTATCAGATATGTTTTCCCCACGCCTGTCGGGCCAAGGAGAAGAACGTTTTGTTTGTTATATTCGGTCTGGGAAGATTTCTCATCCCATAGGCACCTGCGCACATGATTGTAATGGTCACAAATTGCGACCGATAGGACCTTTTTAGCCTCCGACTGTTTTATGACAAAACGATCTAGAAAATCCCGAATTTCTCGGGGTTTCATGTTAAAACTTTTGATCTTTTTAATAAATTCAACAAATTCTTTTTCCTTCCTATTATCCCCGTCCGCTTCCTTCTCTTCCATATTCCCCGCGGGAAAAACGAACCCCAGTTTTGACCCCGCAGAACTGAATATATCGCCAAGATTTTTTTTTAATTCCTCGAATGAATCGAATGAAGATTTTCCTTTATCTTCACTATCCTGAAGTCTCTTATCAAAATCGAAAGACATTTCCATTATATCCCGGTTGGTTTAGGTTGTTCAAGCTTACCCACTGGAAGTGCAATATTTCCCGAATCATTCTTTGAATTTTTATCGTTGTGACGTTTCTTGGGAGTTCCCACATCATCATCATTTTTTGGTTTGATTCGTTTTTCCGGCAGGGTTATGTTCATGGTAAAATCACCATTTTTTACAAGATCGTAGACATAGACGCCGTCAATGGTCTCATATTTTAACAATGCCTCCGCAAGCTTGTCCAAAAGCGTCCGTCTTTTTTTCAAAATTTCGAGGGCACGCCGATAACCAGCCTCAACAAATGCTATAACCGCAGAGTCAATCTTTTGAGCCGTCAATTCGCTATAATTTTGCGAACGAGAAATCTCGCGGCCTAAAAATATGTGATCCTGATTTTCTCCATAAGCGATTGGACCAAGCGGACTCATTCCCCAATCACAGACCATCTTTCTTGCAAGTTTTGTCGCTGATTTTATATCAGCAGAAGCACCGTTGGTCATTTCAGAGAATACAATTTCCTCGGCGACACGCCCTCCCATTGAACAACAAATTTGAGCCTCCAAATTCTTTTTTGAATGATTTAGAATATCCTTTTGGGGAATGAACATCGTACTTCCTAAACTCTGCCCACGGGGAATAATTGTTACCTTATGTACCGGAAGGTTCCCGTCATCGACAATTACCTGGACTATGGCATGGCCGGCCTCATGGTAGGCCGTAATCTTTTTGTCGGAATCATCCATCAATTTTTTACGTTCCCGACCAAATGCGATTTTATCGCGAGCCTCATCTATATCGTTTTTGGACACAGTTTTTTTATTTTCGCGGGCAGCCAGCAAAGCTGATTCATTTAGCAAGTTTTCCAAATCTGCTCCCGAAAAACCTGATGTGTTACGTGCCACGTCTTTCAGGTTAACACTTTTATCCAGCTTAATCTTTTTTGCATGAACTTTTAAAATTTCCTCTCGACCATTTAGGTCCGGCAGGTCGATTACTATTTGTCGGTCGAATCTCCCGGGTCTTAAAAGAGCCGAATCTAAAACATCTGGCCGGTTTGTGGCTGCCATAATGATTACCCCTTCGCGACTATCAAATCCATCCATTTCAACGAGGAGAGAATTAAGCGTTTGCTCCCTCTCATCATTACCCCCACCGAGACCGGCTCCTCGCTGGCGACCAACTGCATCTATTTCATCAATGAACAATATGCAGGGAGCATTTTTCCTACCCTGCTCGAATAAATCCCGAACACGGGACGCCCCCACTCCAACGAACATTTCAACGAAATCCGATCCACTCATGCTAAAAAATGGAACCTTCGCCTCTCCAGCAACTGCCTTTGCCAATAGGGTTTTCCCCGTCCCTGGAGCTCCGAACATTAAACATCCTTTCGGAATACGCCCACCAATGTCCAAAAATTTTTTCGGATTTTTCAAAAAGTCTACGATCTCTGCCACTTCTTCCTTCGCTTCATCACACCCGGCAACATCATTAAATGTAATTTTTTTCTTATCCTGTGTTAGTAACTTAGCTCGACTTTTCCCAAATGCCATCGTAGTTTTACCAGCTCCATGCAGTTGCCTCCCAAGAATGAAAAATATTAGTAACAGAAAAATGACATAGGGTACCGTATTAACCAAAATATCGCTCCATAGCGCCGAACTTGGTTTTTCGACCCATACCTTCGATGACTTTATAAGGCGGCTATAGCGACTGGGAGTCAAACGGCCTTCCGCTATAAAAGCTTCTGTATCTGTGCTTGTGTTATTTTGGGAAATTATATTATTTTTGGAAATGGCATCATTAAATCTTTTCAAAAAATTGGCATTGTTAGCAGCTCTCTGGTCTGTGTGAACACTTGATATAACCTTTCCTCCAGTATTTTTAGCTTCCCCATATAACTTATACCACTCGAACCCCTTCGAAGGGATGCCTTGTATGACACCGGACACAATGTCATTCCTTTCCGCTGCCGCCAGAACTGATTCAATAGTCCACCTATTGCCTTGAACGGTCACAACCATAGGATTATACATGCTCCACAGGGCAAAAATTGCTAAAATTATAATTGCCCAAACCCCAACAACTTTTAGCTGAAACACAAATTTTGAATTATTTTTTTTTGGCATATAAGGCAAATCCCAAACACGACTACAACACCAACTAACATGCATCATGCATATGTCAATAAAAGAGCCTCGGTGTCCTTTGTTTTTATTTTAAAATAGTCTGAAACTGGCAAATACGGAACCCAACAAACCTTACCATTAACAAACACCACAGGTAATAGCTGCCTGTCTTCCTTGGGTGTAATTTTTGCAGTCAAAACATCCCCAAGTTTTCTTTCTGAATTATGACCAAGAGGTATGTATTTGAATAGTGGCTTATATTTTTTTACCGAAATTTTTGATATTTTTTCGATAACCACGTAGCATTGTTTCCCCCTGTCTATATTCTTTAAATTTTCCCAAAATTTTTTGGAAATTTCTACACATTGAATATCCAAGATTTTTCCGTTTGGCAAGCGATTTTGCCCCATTTTCAAATCTTCGACTATCCAGCCATCATCATCTTTATTTTCTTCTCCGGTAGTTACGCAAAAACTATCGCCATCAAATTTGATGAAATTTTGTTTGCCGACGCTGAAAATTGTTGTTTTGCCTAGATACATTTTGTTCAAAAGTGCTTGAACATATGACCGCCGAACATCAAGGTCATTGGCTGCCAAAAATTCTATAAAAATCTTTTTCAACAGGGCAGTTGGCAACTTCTTTAAATCGGAAATTATAAGTTTTCCTTTCAAGTTTCTTCCGTTGAGATATTTTTTGGCAAAAAAATCTATCGCATTGTCAGCTTCTTCTAGGTTTTGTTTTACAGTTGCTAGACTTTTGACAACGTTGAAATGACCAGCTATTTCTTGAATCTTTGGTAAAACGATATTGCGAATTTTGTTCCTAAAAAAGTCATTTTCGAAATTAGTTTTATCGTCACGCCAGTCGATTTTTGAGCTTTTCAGGCAAATTTCCATTTCCTGTTTTGTGAAACTTAGCAATGGCCGTAATTTTAAATACTTTTCTCGGAAAATTGTGATGGTTCGTGGCGAGGAAAGTCCTACCATATCACTCGCACGAATCATTCGCATCAGTAAAGTTTCGATTATATCATTTTTTTGATGCCCGAGAACTAACACTTTGGAATTAAATTTTTCAAGTGCGCGTTCAAAAAATTCATTCCGTAAACGACGCAAACGATCTTCGCTAATATTTATTGGTTTGTCCACCAACTTTTCCGAGTAAAATGATACGCCCCAATTTTTTGCCAACGTTTCCACAAATTGTTCGTCGCCATCAGAATCCTGACCGCGCAAATTGTGGTTGAAGTGTAAAATGACCAGACGGTTTTCTAAATTGGGAAATTTTTCCAAAATGTATTTCACTAGAAATACGGAATCACTACCCCCCGAGCATGCAATGCAAACAATTTCTCCACTGTTTTTTTTATTCAAAAGTTCCCAAATCTCATTGGCAGCTTCAAAGCCCTTGCAATCGGCAATTTTAGCCTTGGCATACGCGATGAGGTCATGGGTTTGCATTTTGAAATCACTTCGACTTGTCAAAATTGAACCTGATATTAGACATTCGACTTCTAAATAAATCAATAATTTCGTTTTCGTCCATGTCTTTGCTCCCGAACGTCATTGAAAATCTTAGAGACGGCTCAACGTCATCCCATGGAACAATGACTATGCCAAGGTCTGTTATCATCCATTCAGCAAATTTTTCCGCCGAAGAGAAATCAATTTTTTGGCCATCATACTCTGCGGAATTTGGAATTTGGGTGTATAGGAAAAAACCAGCCCGTATATTACTAACACTAAACCCACAGTTTTTCAGAATTGGAGCTATTTGATTCATTCGCCGTTCGTATTTTTGTGCATTTCCAATCGGAATAGACATGTTATTTTGCAACGCCTGGACGGCCGTCTTTTGTATGGCTAAAAATTGACCGGAATCCGTTAGATCTTTGACGTGGGCATAGGCAGCCATCAATTTGGAATTTCCACAAACCCAACCCAATCTCCAACCCGTCATGTTAAATCCTTTCGACATGGAGTGTAGTTCCAATGATACTTCCTTTGCCCCATCCATGTTAAAAATTGAAAGTCTGTCTTCTTCATGAAATGTTAGTGAGGCGTATGCCGCATCATTTATTATTAAAAAAGAATATTCGTGAGCTAAATTGACCAATTTTTTTAAAAATTCCTTCGTGGCACAGGCTCCCGTCGGATTATTGGGATAATTTATAAGGATTACCTTCGTTTTTTGCAAAATATGCCTGGGAATGTCATCCAACACAGGCAAATAATTATTCTTTGCATGGAGCGGAAGGTGCAAGACATCTGCCAAAAGGTAGCGAGAGTGGGTGCCAAAAATGGGATATCCCGGCGTTGTCATCAGGACAACATCCCCCGGATTTACGAAACATAGCGGTAAAATGGATAGGGCAGCTTTTGAACCCATGGAATGAATAATCTCCGTTTGCGGATCCAATAAAACGTTAAACTGGGATTTCATGTAGCTTGCCACTGCTTCTTTAAAGTCCTGGCATCCATTGTCAGCATAGCCACGATTTTCATATTTTCTGACCTCATGGGCTAGGGCTTCAATTAACGAGCTAGCAGCCATGTCATCGGGCTCGCCTACCCCCATATCGATCAAAATTCGACTGGGAAATTTAGCAAGAGCTTCCCGCCTTGCCCGTTTAATTTTTTCAAATTTGTAGATTTGATTGTCATCTCCGAAATTTTTGCCGCCTATCCTTTCGGAAAAATTTTTTTTCGCAAATTGTTCGCCAATGTCCATATACTCATTCCAAAAATTATGAACCGTTCCGAAAAATCAAAGTTTATTTTGGCTAAGCTAAATGAACTATTCCCGAGCCCACAAATTCAACTCCATTTTTCTGATCCGTTTACATATTTAATCGCCGTCATGCTGTCTGCCCAATGTACGGATGCGGTTGTAAATGTCGTAACGGACAGGCTGTTTAACATCGCAAAAACTCCCCAAGAAATAATAGGTTTGGGGGAGGAACGATTAAAATCAATCATTAGGTCGTGTGGACTTTTTAACATGAAATCGAAACATATCATTGATACCGCTAAAGCGATTCTTGAAAGGCATAACAGCCAGGTTCCATGCACATTTGCGGAGCTTGAAGCATTGCCTGGTGTTGGCCATAAGACTGCTTCGGTTATCATGGGCCAATGTTTCGATGAACCTGCATTCCCAGTCGATACTCACATCGCACGGCTTGCAAATCGTTGGGGCCTCGAAAAATCTCACGATGTGAAGAAAATTGAAAATTCACTAAAAAAACTTTTCCCTGTAAATACATGGAAAACCCTGCACATACAATTGATCCTCTACGGACGGCAATTTTGCCCAGCCAAAAAACATGTAATGGAAAATTGCCCAATTTGCTTGCGGTTTTCGAAAAATATCTGAAGTATGCGAAACCTTTGTTTGCAATGGTAAAGACGAATATTATTTTATTTCACAAATATGACAGTTAACAACATATCCATTGGGACAGACATCATTGAAGTAAAAAGAATTAGCAGATTAATTCAAAAATATGGAGATGCTTTTCTTTCTAAAATTTTCAACGACCTTGAAATTGCGTACTGCCAACAGAGTGCTAAGCCGGCCAATAGTTTTGCTGCCAGGTTTGCTACAAAGGAAGCCTTTTCCAAAGCACTCGGCACAGGAATTGGAAAAAATGTTGGGTGGAAGGATGTTTTCGTCGGGAAAAAATCTTCCGGAGAACCCTATATCATCTTATCGGAAAAGGGTGAAAATAAAATAAAAGCTTTGGGAATTTCCTCCATGAAAGTTTCAATCTCACACACTAAAACGCTTGCCCAAGCTGTGGTTATGCTTATTAAATGACTTTATGTTTGCGTCGATAACTGATAAAATTTCCAATGTTTTAAAGAACCTGCGTGGTCTCGGGAAGATTTCAGAAAAAAATGTTGCAGATGCCTTGGAGGAAATTCGAACCTCCTTGCTGGGTGCGGATGTTAATCGGGGGGCTGCCGATGAGTTTATAGGTAAAATTCACAAGTCTGCCATCGGACAAAGGGTTTTGGACAAAATTTTGCCAGAGCAGCAGATTGTTAAAATAGTCCATGACGAACTTGTTGGACTTCTTGGGGGCAACCAGGAAATAGAAAAGTATACGATTAGACCGTTAAAAATTCTTCTAGCAGGGCTGCATGGCTCCGGGAAAACGACGACCGCTGGCAAATTAGCACTTTTACTAAAGGATGAAGGGTATAATCCCTTATTGGTCGCCTGTGATATCTACCGGCCTGCCGCAATCGATCAACTAAAAACGGTGGCTGACAACATTTCCGCAGCATGCTATGCCGAACCGGATTCAAAAAATGCATGTAAAATCGCGAAACATGGTTTGCAACACGCTGAAAATAACGGTTTTGATGCGATAATCTTTGATACTGCGGGCAGATTACACGTTGACAAGCAGCTACTCGAAGAAATCAAAGATATAAAAAAAATTATTTCCCCCAACGAAGTATTTTTAGTTGCCGACGGAGCCTTGGGTCAAGAATCCGTCAATATCGCCAAAACGTTCAACGATGCCATATCCCTGTCAGGTATAATTTTGACGAAACTCGATGGTGATGCACGTGGTGGAGCCGCATTGTCAATGAAATATGTCACAGGGGTTCCAATAAAATTTGCTGGAACGGGCGAAAAACCAGCAGACTTTTCCGCATTTCATCCGAAGCGAATGGCCAATCGTATTTTGGGGATGGGAGATGTGGTGTCCCTCGTTGAAAAAGCTCAGCAACATGTCGACAAGCAGGAGCAGGAAAAATTGTCGAAAAAGATAAAAAAAGCAGAATTTGACCTGAATGACTTTCTGGCAAGTATCCAACAGATCAAAAAAATGGGACCGATGTCCATGCTAATTGGAATGCTTCCTGGAGTACCAAAAATTCCAACATCGGGTTCTGATAGCGAAAAAATAAAAATGACGGAAGCAATCATCCAATCCATGACAATCCAAGAACGTGCAAAACCGTCAATTATTAACTCTTTGCGTCGCATGAGGATAGCTAAAGGTGCGGGTGTAGAGCTTAAGGACGTTAATGCATTGCTAAAACAATTCTGCCATATACAAAAAGTGATGAAGTCGTTCAAGGGGGAAAAAGGTATCAAAAAGATGCAAGCATTTGCATCGCAGTTTAACACGCAAGTTGGCCAATAAAATCATAATACCTTGACTTGGCAAACGTTTTTAAGAGAATGCGCACCTCATGTCTGATGTGCACAGTTTGGCGATGATTGGTGAAAATGTTTCCTTAGGTCACGGCGTCCATGTGGGTCCCTATGCCATTGTTGAGGACAATGTCAAAATCGGCAGAGAAACAATCATTTCGAGTCATGCCATTGTGAGAAGTGGTACTATAATTGGGGAGAGATGTTTTATTGATAGTTTCGCCGTCATTGGAGGATTGCCTCAGCATGAAACTTTTGACGTAACCATACCTAGTAGGGTAATTGTGGGGAACAATACTATCGTTCGGGAACATGCGCTCATTCACCGTGCGACAAGGGAAACAGGATTTACAAAGGTAGGGAACTCCTGCATATTACAATCCGGGTCACTCGTTGACCATGACTGTGAAGTTGGAGATTATAGCGTACTGGTGAACGGCTCCATGTTGGGAGGCGAAGTCAAATTAGGACAAAGATGCTTCATTGGAGGAGGAGCTGCCATCCATCAAGATGTTGTCGTGGGAGACTACGTTATTTTGGCAGGAGGTTCGGCCACGGGTTTAGATCTGCCTCCCTACTCCATGGCAGCATATTTTTCTACTGTTATTGGTTTAAATTTAGGTCGTCTGAGGCGGGAGAAAATGGACAATAGCAACATCGTTGCTTTGAAGGAGTGTTTCCGTGAATTATATAAAAGAAATGGAAATTATAAGGAACGGGCGAAGGCCATGATAGAGAGTGGATATGGAACGACCCATGAAACTTTAAATTTTTTAAACTTCTTTCTAAGGGAATCTAAGAAAGGGATTGCTCCTAAACGTCACAAAATAGTAACATATGGCACTACGTGAACAAAATGAATTTGAGTTTGATGACTTGTTCGAAGAAAAAACCTCCCCGGTTACACCACGCTACGTGCCTCTGGCTACTAAAATGCGGCCCAAGACTCTATCGGAAATAGTGGGGCAGGAACACATACTCGGCCCGAAATGTTTGCTGCCGAAACTTATAAAATCTGGAACTTTTTCCAGCATAATTCTTTGTGGAATGCCCGGTTGTGGGAAAACTACACTTGCTGAAGTTATCGCAAATGAAACGAAGTCAAAATTCGTCAAGGTTAACGCGGTGCTATCAAACGTAGCCGAATTGCGGGAGATTCTTGTGGTGGCCCGGCGACACCCGGAACAGAATATTTTGCTTTTCATCGATGAAATCCATCGTTTTAATAAATCCCAACAGGACCTGTTGTTGCCGGACGTTGAAAATGCAAATATTCGGTTGATTGGAGCCACCACCCACAATCCCGGATTCTATGTAATTTCTCCCCTTCTAAGCAGAAGTCATCTGTTCAAGTTAAACCCTGTAAACGTTACGGCGATTTCAAAAGTTTTACAACAAGCGCTATCCGATGAAGAACGGGGGATTGGGTCGATGAAGTGCCGTGCCAAGGATGATGTCATAGCCAGCATAGCGGTGCTTGCGAATGGTGACATGAGGTGGGCTCTAAATGCATTGGAAACCATTGCGTCCAGCTTACCGATTGGATCGGAAATAAAAGCCGACGATGTTGAAAATTTTTCCGTCGAGCGAGCACTGAGGTATGATGCCGATGAGGATGAGCACTACGACACCATTTCTGCCTACATAAAAAGTATGCGTGGATGTGATCCCGACGCGGCAATATTTTGGCTTACCAAAATGTTAGACAGCGGTGAAGATCCTAGGTTTATTGCACGTCGGATGGTGATTTTTGCATCCGAAGATGTGGGGCTTGCAGATTCCAGGGCTTTACCTTTGGCAGTTGCATGTTTTGAAGCCTGTGAAAAGATTGGAATGCCGGAATGTGCGCTCAATCTTGCCCATGTTACCATATTTCTTGCTACCGCGCCGAAGAGTAACTCCACGTACCTAGCTCTGTTAAAATGCCGATCCCATGTGACCAAGAATGGGTTGCAAAATGTTCCATTATGGCTGCGTGATGGCCATGGCAAAGCTAATAAACGCGAAGGCAACCAGAAAGATTATAAGTATAGCCACGATTTCGCGTACAACATTTCTGGGCAACATTACATGGAACAACCGGAAAAGTTTTGGCATCCCAAAGATTCGGGGGGCGAAAAACAAATTGCTGAACGGGCAAAATTTTGTGAAGATTTACGCAATCAGATTATTTTAGAAAAAAACGAAGGAGAACAGCTGCGGTGAATCCCAGGATATTTACAGCAGATTGCTAGGGGCTAGAATCATTACAAATTTACAATTTCATTGCGAATTGTCGATTGGAGCAATTTTTTATAAAAATTTGGTAAGAATTGTTATCTCCATTTTTAAATTTGTGTTTCAGACATCCGTATTCACCCATTTACTCAATGTAAAGTATAGTTATTCTTTTGTCTAGGTCGGGCTACTCATTAGCTTGAACATCAGCTTATTCACCTGCTTGAGCATTATATTTTAAACACCTTGCGTGACCATCTTGGGCAAAAATTGCTGGGCCATTTCGAATGGCACCTTGAAATCTATCTTTGTGGGATAAGAAGTTTTCGCCTTGGGAAGTTATAAACTCGCCTTCCTTGGTGCACAAGTAAGCAATGGATTGATTCCCTTGGCTGGTTATTATTACAATGTCTTTTTTCAGGTGTTTTGCAATATATTTCATTTGCTCCGGCTCAATGCGTTCTGCTCCGAATCCCCCTCCTTCGATTTTCCTAGCTGCAGCAACATCTTTCCCTTCTGCCAGCATTTCTATGGAAATTACCTGTCTCAGTTCTTGAATGGTGGTGTCTCGAGCGGAAAGAACTTTTGCATCGGTAATTGTGCCTTGATTATTGGTAATTGCTATTTGTTCAGTGTGTGGTAGCCCTGTTAGTACCGACCACAGCATGCAGCTACCATCCCTTGGGGTATCTAAAACTTTTAAGTGATTCAGAATGTCTTGATCTATTCCAAGTGGCTCTGTTTTTTGTTGGCTACTAACCATGAATCCTCCTCCTTCTTCTCCTCCTGATTGAGGTTCCTCAGCTACTGCGGAAGAAGGATCTGGTGTGATGAGCACAGATATGCTGTTTAGTGCTGTTTTCATCGTGTCGGTCGTCGCTTCATTCAATTCAAATAGCTTCTCGGCATTAAATTGTGCACATCTATTCATGACAAACGACATAATTGCATTCCTCAACCAAGCCAAAATGCCTTCCGTTGATTTTAAAAATCCGTGATTTTCAGCTCTAGCATGGGCTAAGTCGGCCATTACCTTTGCTTTAAGTTCCGCCAAATTCTCAGCTTGAATTTCAAAACCGTTAAGTCCTAAAGTGTTTTTGGCAAAATCAGTTAAGCTGTCAACGCTTTCAAAGGCAGAGTTTAGCTGGTTAAAAATCGAAGAATCCCCTTTGGCTGCCGATCTCTCGGCAGAAATTATTTTATCCACAAATCCTGTGGGAACATTTACATCCACAACATTATCCTCCTTGTTTTTAAAAGTATCTTCCGTTTCACAAAAATGTCAAGCCGTATTTTTACATTTCATTCTTTCTCGAAACATCGGATGTTTGTGAGAATTCATCGCAAAGATTCTTGCTTTTGTAATACTTTTGCTTAAAAAGAGACCATGGGAAGTTATTTACCATTACCGTATATCTATGAAAAGGATGGTCGCAGTGAACGTTCCTGGGATATTTATAGCAGATTGTTGAAGGATAGGATCATTTTTATTGGAACGCAGATCGATGATTTTGTCGCCAACGCCGTTGTCGCCCAGCTACTTTTCTTGCAAATGGAAGATCCCAAAAAAGATATTCATATCTACGTAAATTCACCGGGGGGAAGTGTAACATCGGGAATGGCCATCTATGATACCATGCAATTTGTGCGTTGTGATGTTGTTACCTATTGCATCGGTCAGGCCGCCAGCATGGGGACGATTCTGTTGGCCGCAGGAACAAAGGGTAAACGGTTCGCTTTGCCAAACAGCAGGATAATGATTCATCAACCGACGGGTGGTGCCAGTGGCCAAACTTCCGATATTTCCATCGCTGCAAAAGAAATTTTGAGATGGCGTAAGGTCATAAACGAAATTCTTGCGAAGCATAGCGCCCGTGGCATAGAACAGATTGAAAAGGATTCTGACCGTGATTTTTTCATGACCGCAACAGAAGCAAAGGAATATGGAATTGTGGATGCCGTAATCGAAAACAAGATTGAAATTCCTGAATCCAAGTAATGTTTATGTCTACCTATACGAAAGAAACCATAGGGATTATTGGTGGTTGTGGGGTAGCGGCAGCTAATGAGTTAGCCCATCGCATTGAAAAAAGACTGACCGAACTTGGGTGTTTGGACGATGCCCAACAGCCCGAAATGATACTATTTCAGGCGACCCAGGCGCCGAATAGGATTGCTTTTGCAGCCGGGAAGAGCAGCATTTCATTCGCGCCATATTTTATTGAAGTCGGCAGAAAGTTAAAAACCTGTGGGGCAACAATTTGCTGCATTCCATGCAATACGGCTCACTGCGTAATCGGAGAGATCGAACATGCTGTTGGGCTTCCATTCGTGGACATAGCGGATGAAACATTATTTTTCATATTGGGAAAAAATCCGGAAGCAAAAAAAGTTGGACTGCTATGTAGTGCGGGCACACGATCTTCCCAAATTTATCAAAAACATTCACAATCTCTAGGTTACCATTTGGAATTTTTATTTCCCGAAGAAAATTTGCAGCAATCCGTTGGTAACGGGATTGCGGCAGTAAAACATGGACTACAATATACTTCACCCGAAAAAGCCAAAGCATTTTTTATTGGCGCAATGGATGATTTAATCTCTCAAGGGTCCGACGTCATTGTTTTGGCATGTACAGAAATTCCTTTGGCTGTGAGGGATAAATACTATAAAAACAAGCCCATAGCTGATTCGCTGTCGATCCTAGCGGAAGCTTGCATAGACAGATGTAAAACGATGGAGAATTAAATGCTAAGCCGCAACAAAAAAGGTTGGAACGAAATCTAGACGTTTAATGGTTGCTCCAGTCGGATGTCAAGTCTGGCGAACAGACTTTTATCGGTCCCATCCTTTATGTTGTCAACGGTGAGTAATTTTTCACTGGAAAATAGAGCATTGGCTCCGGCGAACATACACAGAGCCTGTATCCCATCTGAAAATGTATTGCGCCCTGCTGCAATCTTAACATAGGACCACGGCATTAGAATTCTGGCCAAAGCGATCAATCTAACGAAGTCGAAATCGTCAATTGGGTGACTATCATCTACCCTTGTTCCGGGAATTTTTACCAATTTGTTTATGGGCACACAGCGGGGCGGCACTTTTAAATTTGCCAGTAAAACGAGCATTTTTACCCTATCATCATTTGTTTCTCCCATGCCAACAATGCCGCCTGAACATATATTAATTCCGGCATTTTGGACAATGGTTATGGTTTTAATCCGATCATCAATGCTATGCGTTGAAATTATTTTGCCGTAAAAATCGGGAGAGGTGTCCACGTTGTGATTGTAATAGTCCAGGCCCGATTGTTTTAACTTGATAGCTTGCTCTTCACTAACCATGCCGAGAGTTACGCAGGTTTCCATGCCCAATGATTTTACTTCTCTTATCATTTTACAAATTTCATCGAGCTCCGTTTCGGATGATGGATGTCTTCCGGAAGTACTCATGCAGAACCTGCCGGCTCCTCTATTTTTGGCTTCCTTCGCAGCTGCTATCACAGTTTCTAAACTCAGCATTGGCTGCTTCGGAAATTTCGATCCATTTCTAATGGATTGGGCACAGTAGGCACAGTCTTCCGAACAGCCCCCCGTTTTTACACTCAGAATGCCGCTTATCTGCACCGTTTGTTCATCGAAATTTTTAATATGCACATCGTGGGCCATTCGGATAAGCTTAAAAAATGGATAACTAAAAATCTCTTTCGCCTTCTCAAAAGTGTTTTCCATGGCAACTGTTCATAAAAACTTATTAACGATTGTATAGACCTTATCCAATTCTTCTTCCGCTATGCAGTAAGGCGGTAGAAAATATACCGTATTGCCTAGTGGCCGTAAAAATATTCCTTCCTTGAAAGCAGACTCCACCAAATAATCCCGTTGTTCTGATGAATCAATGTCAAAGGCAGACATCGTACCGAGGACCCTTCTCCGGTGAATATTTTTTAAAACGGCCCTTTTGTGAAATTCTTCTATCGTTCTAATGTTTTCGACGGTTTTTTGGCGTAAAAGTATTTCCAATGACTTGTTTGCGGCGGCACAGGAAATTGGGTTAGCGGTGTAGGAATGGCCATGTATGAAAGTTTTGCGTGGATCGTCTGACAGAAAGGCATCGTAAACCTTTTCCGTAGTTACGGTCATTCCAAGGGGAAGAAATCCACCGGTAATACCCTTCGACAAACAGATGAAATCTGGTATTACATTCGTGTGATCCATGGCAAACATCTTTCCGGTGCGGTAAAATCCCGTCATTACCTCATCGAAAATTACAAGAATCCCATAGGAACGAACGACATGGACGAGCTTCTCAAGAAATTTAGGACGATACAGCTTCATTCCCGCAGCTCCTTGGAGAAGAGGTTCGACTATTATGGCACAGACCCTATCCCCGATTTCCAATAATTTTTGTTCCCATTCTTCTAGAATTCTGATTTCCTGTTCTTCTATGTCTTCAACATCTTCGTAATATTCTGGCACACCTATGGGGTGGCTATTGAAAAATAGTTCAGAAAATATCCCATGGTATTGGGAAGACTTTCCTGCAACACTCATCGCTCCAAAAGTATCCCCGTGGTATCCTCCCTTCAAACAAAGGAATAGGCTACGTTTTCCCGTGCCAATGTTTCTGAAATATTGGTAGGCCATTTTGAGGGCAACTTCCACGGAAGTGGATCCGTTATCGGAAAAGAAAAATTTCGATAGGTTCGACGGTAGCAGTTTTTTTAAATTTTTCACCAACGTTTCCGCTGGATCGTGGGAAAATTTAGTAAATATGACATGTTCCAGTGTTTTAGCCTGTGAATAAATCGCTTCTGCAATTTCCCTATTTCCATGGCCATGGATATTTACCCACCAGCTGGATATCATATCAATGTACTTTTGTCCGGTCTCAGAAAATAAATAAACCCCTTCACCACGAATTATTTTGATCGCTGGAGTCGCTGTTTTTTCCTGTGTGAATGGTCTCCAAATCACCTAAACACCTCACTAATTTCAGACGGAACACGCATGGATCGCAACATCCTATTCGAATCGTTGCTATGGGGAATATGAGCAAGTATTTTTGTCCCCGAAAATAGCTCGATTGTTTGTTTGATGTCTTCTTCCATTTGTCCATTTATAATTATTCCC
Organism: Puniceicoccales bacterium; assembly: GCA_031283685.1. Lineage (GTDB taxonomy): Bacteria > Verrucomicrobiota > Verrucomicrobiia > Opitutales > JAIRKQ01 > JAIRKQ01. Next base: position 23,529 of record JAITBI010000002.1, read on the forward strand.
AGGATGTCAATGTTCCTAGCTTCTAAAGCCTCAATCGTCATTAGTATGTGATTAATCACTCCTAGCTTTGACCTAGCCACCACGATGGTTCTGGCATTATAAAATTTTAGCAGATCTACCATATAAAAGCCAACCTTGATGGGCACCAAAATGCCACCGGCACCTTCGATGACCGTGTTGTCTATTGGCCGTTTGAGCAATTCTTCATCGATGGAAATGTTATCGATTTTTGCAGCGTTGTAGGGAGACAATGGAGCGTTTAATCTATAGACCTCATCGATGATTTTTGTGCGAGGGGAAAAGGTTTTTATGGTTTCGCTATCCCGCATATTTCCTGTTTGGATTGGTTTCCAGTAGGCAACCCCAACCTGTTGGCATATCCAAGCCGCTACGGTTGTTTTCCCAACATCAGTATCCGTTCCTGTCACAAAAATATTCACTTCTCCTGCTGTTCAGAATTAGAAATACGATAAGCAATCATGGATACAATGAAAAAGTATGAGGTTTATCTTGACAAATGGAATGGGATTTATACATTTGGCACGCTGTGCATTGGGGTAAAAGGAACAGTGGGTTTAGTCTGGTAGAGTTGCTGACCGTAATTTCGGTAATTATAATACTAGCTGCCATATTGATGCCAGTGGTGGGAAATGCGATAAACGATGCCAAGAAACTAAAAGCGCTAAAAAATTTGCAACAAATTGCGACGACCTATGTCAGTTTTTCATTGAAAGACAACTTGAGGGAATTGAACAATTGCAAAAATGCGGCAGAGTGGGCCGGAGTACTCTCAAAACATGTAGAATTAAATGCTGCTTCCATTTTCATTCTCAGTGACGACTACTTGGTTGAGTCAAGTCACCGAGCAATGCCGAAAGCCATTGGAATCCGAAGAAACGGTCAATGGAGTATCAATCCAGATTTTGAGAATTTTCCATTAAGCGTTGTCGTAATTTCTGGTATTGCCGGTAGAGCTCCCGCTGAAACTACTCCAATTGCCTATACCAGAGGTCTTGATCATGAAACCGGCAAATGGCGTCCAACAAGTGGCAATAATGGTGGAGTTTATGGGGAAAGTGGAGGCATTATTGTTTTCCTGGATGGTCACGCTGAGTTTTATCCAAATTTAACAGACGAAGCAAATATGCTCGTAAACTATTATACGGGCGAAAAAACATCGAAAATTTCGGAAACAGTTAACGGCGGTGCCCGTGCTTTATCGTGGACCGGTGTAGAGTGGGAAACAAAATAGAAGTAGCCTGTGGGGCATATGCTTTTCAAGTTTGAAAACTTCCTAAAAAGCTTGATTTTTCTACCATAAAATACAGGAGATTTACCATGGCTAATCCAACCGATATTCGAAAGGGAAAAGTAATAGATTATAACGGTGTTCCACATTCTGTCCTGGAAGTTCAACACAGAACGCAGGGGAGACAGGCAGGGTTTGTGCAGGTAGTCATGCGAAATTTAAATACGGGTGCCTCTACGGCCGTTAAATTTCTTTCTTCCGATAATGTAACGTTTTTGACAACAAGCACGATAACACTAGAATATTCTTATGTTGATGACATGGGTCATCATTTTTTAGACCCGGAAACCTATGAAGATATTTGCTTACCAAACGAATTAGTTGAAAGTAAAAAGAAGTTTTTGGCCATTGGCAAACCATATGACATCGCCTGTGTAAATGACAAACCCGTAGAAATTGTGCTTCCAGCTTCCATTACAATGAAGGTTGTGGATGCTCCCGATGGTATTCGTGGCGATACCGCTTCAAGTGTACAAAAACCCGCTACGACTGAAACAGGGCTAGTCGTTCAAGTACCATTATTTATCAAGCCAGGTGAAACTATTCGCGTTAGTTCTGATGATGGTTCGTACATTGGAAGGGCATAAGGGTTTGTCAAAGATATAAAGAAAGACCCAGCACACACAATCTCCTTGAAGTTCTCTTTCCTGGCACAGCACATACAATAGAACCAAGCAAAACAAAACCGTGTTTGGCATCAAAAAATGCAATTGGCCAGTTGATCAAAGTTATTGAAAATGATGGTTGGTTTTATTTTTGCGCATTCTGCGATATCTTCGTGCAAACGTGTGGAATTGGCATTCCCTGTGAATAAAGCTGTTTTGAATCCAACTTTACGGGCTGGTACCATATCATTGAGCATGTCATTACCGACATATATGGTTTCCTGTGGGTCTATGCCCAAGCTTTGCAATCTTCCCTTGCATGTGTTAAATAATAGCGAAGATGGCTTTCTGTGCTTATATTCATAGGACCATAGGCAAAGGGATTGCCTGAATCCAAGAGTTTCAAGGCTATTTTGATATAGTATTTCCATGATTTTTGGCGTATAAAATTGACCAGTTGCAATTATTCCAGCGTGTATGTCATTGTCCTGTAAATTTCTTATAAATTCTAGGGATTTTTTCGCCGGCCATACCGGGTTGATTTTGCATTCATAGCACATTATTACTCGACGAATTGAACGTTCTGTCAAATCTCCATCGATGATTCCACCAATGAATAGTTCATTTAAAAAATCTTGCCAAACGTCGCCAATGTTAATTTCAGGATACGCTATTCCTTCGGCTCGACGAATATCATAGTGTGCCCGCACATATTCCATGTATAGGTTGCTCAAATTTGCATCGTGTTCAAATACATCAAAATCGGATTCTTTCAAGGCTTCTATTATGGTTGTATCGGATTGTATCACTGATTCTGACAAAGAACTGTGGGCAGATTTGGTTATAAACAGCGTACCATAAACATCAAAAATTACAGCCCGAATTCCGGAAAGTTTTTTCAATTTTGACTTTACTGGTGAAGCAATAGCTTCAATCGGTTGCAGCAAAGATGTTACTATCTTGTTTAGTGGCATATATTTGCGAGAACTTTATCAGACCCTTTTAGCCACGCTGTATGGTAAATTTTTTAAAATTTGCGAACAAAAATTGAGTTATCTTTTTTATAACTAAATTTTAACCAAAAGTCCTCGGCAATATGCCGAGGACAGGTCCGCATAAATACTAAATCAAACTATTCGCTTGCTGCTTGCTTGGGGGCTGCAGCTGTTACTGCCGCAATTTTTTTGCTGAGTGCTCGTACTGCGAGTACCCACACTAGGCAAATCGTAACCAATATTCCAAACAGGTAGGGTGCTAGGTTTATCAATTCAACTTTTTCTCCATGGCTAAATATGTTTAGTCCGAAGAGCATCAATAATCCGGATTGTAACCATGCTCCGCTTGCCTTGCCCAACCGTCCACCGATAACTTCGACCACAACTTTACCCTTCACTTTCATTTCATCATCGAGCGGAATATAGGCCATTTCCTTTGTTAGGTCGAAGAGAGAGTACTTGGTGGCCTTTGCTAAGATTAGTATTACAGCTCCAATAAGAACTGCTACCGTTATGGGGTTTGTTCCGATCTGGGCCAATATATTTACAAAATCATTTCTCCATATTATGAAGGAAAAAAATATGCTACCGGCAACCAAAGTCAATATTGGTGTAATAGCGGCAGCTGTAAACCAACTAAATTTGCGCAAAATGTTTCCGCCGATAATCATTATAATCATCGTTGTCATTCCCGTATAGAATGAATAGCGCCCCATGAACGCATTAAACGCATTGGCATTGGAATATAACAATTTTGCTTGTCCCTTCCACAATCCTTCGATGACGTTGACACCGATTCCATAGCAAATTACCAACGCAATTATTAAAATCAGATATGGAGAAGTTACCATGAACTTCATGCTTTGCCAAAATCCCATCTTAGTTTTGTTCTTTTTTGCTCCCGGAAGTTCCGGCTTATCATAAAGCCGTTTGTCGGTTAATACATATTTGTAAATCCAACGGTAGATTCCCATGAGCACAATGCCGGATAATACAACTATCCCCATTAGCCATCGTAGAGAAACTGCCCAAGGATCAGTCCCTTTAGGAACACTGCGAGAAATTTTGGAAAAGTAATCGGCGACTTCTCCTGCTAGTAATAGTGAAAATTGGGAAAGTAATCCAAAAAATGCATAAAATCTTTTAGCTTCCGAAGTTTTACATATTTGGTTGGCAAATTGCCAAAACAATAAGGACAGTGTCGCACTTCCCCATAACTCTGCCATCACATAGAATAGTGCAAATGACCAATTTCCCAGTATTGCCAGTGGCCAACGCACGGATTGGTCATAATGGCTTTGCCAACGTGCAACGGTGGCTACTGCTGGGTGAAAAAAATCCAAATTAGGATAAATTACGAATCCGAAAATTCCAAAGAATACTATGAAAAACCCAACGGTCACATAGAACAAGTTTTCACAACTCATAATGTCACTACCTTTGGCATAAAGCAGTGTAAATAGTACCGCACTGGGCATGACCAAAAATGCCTTTAAGAAAGGAATGACTTCCGCTCCAGAATTAGGTGCCGTAACCACCATGGCATCCTTCATGTTTCTTAGACATGTATAGTTGAACAGGATGAAAAAAAACATCAACCCCATTGGTAACGCTTTTTTCACTTCAAAACCATAGATTGGAAAAAAGAATTTCCTTATCTTACCAAATTCCGGCATTGTATCAGTATCGCTCATAATTTTAAACCTTTTAAAACCCTCCCAAAGTACCTTTATTTACATTTTTTTAGATTAATCAATATTAATTTTGATGAAATGTTTGTTTTTGTCATGACTTTTTATTGGGCTTCCGCTAATGTACCACTGGTGAAGTGTCGCTACCGTCGTTTTTCGAAACTTTCATTGTTAAACTATTCTATGGACGATATTGTGGCAAAACGTGGATGTTTAATCAACGAAAGGAAACCGAAAGAAGAAATTAGCACGAGTGTGGCCGAAAAGTAGCTCATTTGAGACAATGATAAATACTGGCGGATACCATATCCTATGAAGGGAGATAGTAACCCCCTTAGTCCCGTAACAGCCACGTTAAGACCCATGTATAGGCTAAATTTTTCCTTCGGTACAATTTTAGTAACCCATAGACACCAAATTATTTCACCTCCACCGCGGGCAATACCGGCACAAGCGGATGCAAGAGCAACTAAAAATTTCGTCTTCGTGTTAAAAAACAGTAAGACGCTGGCCATTAAAAACAGATTAACCATTAGCTTTATGACAATAAAATTGAACCGATAGAAAATTTGGCCACAGACGAAGGTACTCAAAATTCTGAATCCCGCAGGAACAGTTATGGATATGAAGACTGCAAATGCGTTCGAAGCACCCATGCCGCATGTACTATCCATTAGGTATTCTATCCGTAGGGGCCCCATCATTTGCATGCCAATTCCTGATAGCGACCACCAAAGGAGAGCCATGCCAAATTGCTTGTCCGTAAAAATTATTTTGATACTGGAAGCTATCGATTTTTTCCTTTCTGAGGGAAGGACCCTGGAAGGAATTTGAGAAAAGGATAGAGCTGTTCCTATTGCTGCCAGTGAGACAAAAAGAAGTATCAATCTGTAGTTTTGTAAATTTAAATCCATCAATCTTCCTCCTATTTGTCCAAAAATTATGGTGGATAATAGCAACAAGTTAAGTGTAATAGCTAGCCGACTACCCCGTTCCTGCGGTGAATAATTTTGGCCGTAGGCGTCTTCCATAAGAGGAATCGATTGCTTAGAAAAAATTATGGCAAATGATATTAGGAGTGAAAATGACACAACTGATGTTGCCCAAGTCGAAGCAAAAACTAAGAATGAGACAATAAACCAATAGGTTGTGCTAAAATCCATGGTTCCATATCGTTTTTGCCGTGCTACCAGAGATTGGGTTGCGACGGTAAAGAAATTCCCTATAAAGCTTGAGGCAAATATGAGAGATTTTATCCAATTGGGGGCTTGAAATATCCGAAGGATAATAACCAAAGCGAGGCTTTCAGTTAAAGAGTCCATGAACCCGGAACAGAGACACCGCCAATTGTCAAAGAAAAATGTTTTTTTTGCTACTTCGGTATTGGAAAAAGCTCTACCCATGCCGTTAGACAAATGATAAATATTTCCTATGGCAAGCCGAAACTTGTCTGCAATCCGACATCAGTCCTCGCTAAAAAAGCGAAGGAAAGTTTCCTGAAACGGGTGCAGATCTTGCAACTCCGTGAATACGACGATGCCGTAGAGTTTTTAAGTCAGGTTGCTTAGCCAATATATCCCGCTTAAATTCGACTATTGCCACATGTAGCTTTGTTGCGAACAAAGGATTTTGTCATTTTTATCAATGAATTCAACCTTCCATGATTTGAGGTTTTCAATGTCTATTGGCGTCGATGTTATGCCACAGTATATTTCTGAGACAAAAGCATGTCTATCGTCGGGAATTCTGCATTTGAACGAGAGTACACCGTCCCGTAGGGATGTTATGGCATAAATCCTAACGAATGTTTCCTTGGGTAATAGGGTAATTGATTTATTTAATCCGACTACGAAATAGGTTCCCGTCCGAATATTTTCGTTATCTCGAGCTATGCATCGAAAATATGGGTGTTCCCTTTTGTTGCCGAAATATTCTCCAATTGTTTTAAATGAATCATCGCCAAGCTGGTAAATTGAAACACGTTGGATCATCACCTTGTGTTTTTTGACACCCGGCGTATTGCAATAAATATCCGTTGCAACTAAAAGTAAACACATGGATAAAATGAAAGCTCTAACGATTGACATAGGGGACATATCATTTTGAATCAAAAACATTTCAAGATTATTATGTGTGTCACAGGGCAAACACAGGGGAAAATTTTTACAAGTTTAGCACCGATGCGGGGCTTGACCACACGCCATTTTATGGACATGCTGTACGACTGTGGAGAGCCCGATGAATATGTTTCGGAATTTTTACGGGTACATCCGACAGCAACCATCCCAAGCAACATAATAGATTTGATCGAAAACAGAAAAAGTATGGTAGGTTTGAGCATACAATTATTGGGGAAGGAACCGGAACATTTTTCAAGAATAGCAAAAATGTTACAAAATTATAAAATCAAGTCTATTAATTTAAATTGCGGATGTCCGATGCCCAAAATTGGAAGAAAGGGCGTGGGAGGAACTTTACTGACAGAATTAAACACCATTGACGATATTATTTCAATGATATCCGATAATACCAACATTCCAATTTCTGTAAAGACTCGCATTGGGTACAAGAGTCCCCGGGAATTTGCCGTTATTTTAAGCCATCTAGCACGACATAAATTGTCCGCGGTATATGTGCATGCACGGACCGTAAAGGGTATGTATAGTGAGCCCGTTGATTTCGAATACATAACCATTGCCAAGGCTGCCTTAGATTGTCCTGTAATTGCGAACGGTGACATAAAAACAGCCCAGGAAGCTGCAAATATCATCGAAAAAACCAATGCCAACGGCATAATGATTGGGCGAGCGGCCATATCTAACCCATGGATATTTCGCCAGATTAATGAATTAGCCAACAAAACTAAAATCTTTGCCCCGACCGGAGAAGATTATTTTAATTTCATAGAAAAGTTACAAAGTTTTGCCCACAAGCTTGTTCTTACGGATTTTCAAAAAACCTCATCCGTAAAAAAATATGTCATTCCAATTGCTGATTTCGTAGATCCTTCAGGAGATTTTCCTTATCGTATTCGTCGGGCAACAACACTCAAAGACCTGACGAACATGTGCAAAAATTTCTTCGTAAAAAAATAAAAGGGAACATTGGCAAGATTATTTCTTGGAAAGCATGTCGCAAAAAATTTGTTAAAAACTTGACATTTTGGCCAGGGCTCGTAAACTTCACCCCATCTAAGGAATATATTTTATGTCAGAACCACCACAAGCATCATCTATCGACAGTCCTCCTCCCAATTCTCCACCTAGCGTAGGACCGGGCGTAGGGCATCACAGGATTTCCGCAACGTCAGCAAACACAATTTCCATAGCTTTAAAGCAAGATTTTGGGTTAAAAATCAACCCAACGCCTTTAGAGGAGCACGACGTTGAAGTTTCAGATGAACCAGCCCCTGAGCAAGGGAGATTTAACGATCTAGTCAGGGAGCTCAATGAAGGGAGGTATAGGTCCGGGGTTTTTGTAAAACTTTTTACCTGGCTAAAAGAAATTTTTACCCACTATGATCGTAAGGCAGACCTTGTCCAAAGATCTTTTAATGGAGTCCAAAACCAAGAGGCCCTTATGGTGGCTGCCTTCAACTCCGTTGCATCGCAAGAAAATAGAGAAAACATTAAAGAGAATATGGGAAATCTGTTGCGATTTTGCCAAACCGCCGATCCTAACTCAATTT
>JAITBI010000022.1 GCA_031283685.1 Puniceicoccales bacterium
TTTTTCTGGTGGAGCTGATCGGGTTCGAACCGACGACATCTACAATGCCATTGTAGCGCTCTACCAACTGAGCTACAGCCCCATGGGGAAAATGGCACACCACATAGGAGTCGAACCCATAACCTTCTGATCCGTAGTCAGACGCTCTATCCAATTGAGCTAGTGGTGCATCATCTAACTGAGTCGCATAGTTTGAAATTTAAAACATTAGAATCAAGCATTTTATCTTAAAAAGCTGTACCCTTTTACCCTATACCATAGCAGGGAGATACCCTTCCCTTGGGGAGATAAAAATCTTTATCTACTTTGACACAATCATCAAAAAATTGTTTGTTCAAAATTAAAAATTTTACTGGCATACTCCTTCTCTTCGCTTAAAAAGAAAATATGACACTTACAAGCCTTTTTGTCGCAATAGCCCTTTTGGGATCTTTTTACAACGCCACACTTCGCATGAAATTAAGCTATATGCTTTGGTTGATCAGTAATGTTTACCTTTGTATCCACAATTTTATTATTGGAGAATATTCCCAGGCATTTTTGTTTGGAGCATATTTGATTACGACGTTCGTGGGGATTAAGAACACGTATAAAGATAGTGATTGGTTCAAGCCAAAGAAAAATTGGGAAAGATAAGTACAAGTATGGGAAATTGACAGTCGAGGCAAAAGACGTAAAATTGAGTAGGATGATGCTCGTGGAAAATCCGCCATGTAAAATTTTTTAAGGCTGTCGACAAAGTATAAGGTGGAGGAGAGAAAAGAGGATTTTCTAAAGATTTTGAAAAACGATCATTACATAATTGTTCGATTTTAAACAAATATGGTAAAACTCATCGGATATAGCATCATTTAGAAAATGAAAAAAATTTACATTTTTGCTTTACAAGCGTAAAAAATTTACATGATTGCTCATTGTAAGCTCAGATGAGAACAATATTTGTTCGAGCTTATTTTTCCTTCATCTAATTATGTATGGTATTGTGCGATGCAGAAGTGCATCGCACTCTTTATTTAAAACTTTCATGCTATTGTTCCTTCCGTTTCATAGTAAAAAACGCTTGCATTAGTAGGGTGCAATCTTCTGCAAGGATTCCGGACTTGATTACAGGGTGGTGATTGATGGTTTTTAAATCCTGCAATCGCAAACATCCACCTAGTAGGCCCATTTTTTTATCCGACGTTCCGAAAACAATAATTCCGACTCGACTCATAATCATTGCCCCAGAACACATGGGACAGGGCTCTTTTGTTGCGTAAATTGCTACATCATTTAATCGCCAATCACCGATGACCCTTGCAGCCTGCGTTATGACCTGCATTTCTGCGTGGGCCGTTGGATCATTTAGTGTTATTACAGAATTATATGCGGACGCAATAATTTCGCTGCCCAAAACGGCAATTGCCCCAACGGGAGTTTCGTTATGTTTCCATGCTTCAATGGCTTGGTTATATGCCATTGACATAAAATACTCATCATTTCTATGCAAAAGCGATGGATATTTTTTGGGAAATGGACATTCGATCATCATGCTCAACCTTTAATTGTTAATATATCAAGACACAACAATATTCCTAATTCAAACGGGAAAGGCATTTTATAAATTATTTTATATCGGTGCAAAAAATATTGTGAAACGGCGATTTAGAGCGAAATTAATCAATCCAACTCCACCCCAATACGAAGCTTTTATATCGTTTCCAAGAAGATGAAATAAAAAATCAGTGGGAAAATATTTGGCATCATATTTTTCATTTGTTTTTAAAAATTTTGATTTTTTGAGAAAAATTATATCTTTTTTTGCATGAAAAAGCGTTTTTGATCAACAAAATGCTTGCAATAGGCTATTTTTTATTCTATTATCTCACCTCAGATTGGTGGTTGGATAAAGACTAAATTTGCAAAAGGAGTAAAAATAATGAATAAAGCTGAACTTGTAGAAGAAATAAAGAGATTAAGCGGTGATGACTGTTCAAAGGCTTGTGCAGAACGTGCATTGAACAATGTTTTACAGGCTATCATGAATGGAATCAAGACAAAAAAAAGCGTCCAGTTGATAGGATTTGGGTCTTTTTCGGTTGCCAGGCGTGCCCCTCGTACGGGAGTCAATCCAAAAACCCATGCTAAGATTCAAATTCCAGCTTCTAAAACGGTTAAATTTAAGGTGGGAAGCAAGTTCAAAGAACTAGTTGCCTAACAATTTTTCTCGATTTTACTGAAAAAATGAATGCCGGCTATGTTTAAGTGGTCGGTATTATTTTTTTGCAAAGGCGACTTATGGGGATATGGAAACAAATCAACGAAGCTCTTTCAAAGCAATGGAGAAGGATTTGTTCATTTTTCCGTAGAAGAAGCGCCAAAAACATAGATTTAGGAAGACAAGGAGAAGACCTGGCGACTAATTTTCTGAAACAAAAAGGTTTTAAGATTTTAAAGAGGAATTGGGTCTACGGAAAAGGGGAAATAGATCTGGTTGCATTTGACAAGTGTCATAATATTTTAGTTTTTGTCGAAGTTAAACTGAGGTCAGCGGATGCATTCATCCCGGGATACTTTGCAGTAAATAAAAAAAAGAAGGACATTTTGCGAAAGACGTGTAAATCATATTTAAGACAATTCGGTTCTCCAAATATTTGCCATAGGTTTGATGTGATCGCAATTGAGGTAAACCAAACAGGAAATTTTCATAGGATATCCCACTATGAAAATGTAAAACTTTTCTAAAGCAAATAACTCACACGTCTATAAAATATACGAAATAAAGAGAATAAACTAATTGCGCTAAGGTTGCCCTAGATTCAGGACTCCTAAGAGAAAGGCTGACGTTTTAGAGGAAGTTAGAATTTCTGTGAAGAATAGGATGAATACTTGTTGATATTGCTGTTAAGAAACGATGCCCAGAGACCTTTCTAGAATGGGTCTCTTCTATCATTTGCCATCGCTGCTTTCACCGAAAAAGTTGATACCCTCATGGGGTTCTTTTAATAATGCCTATTTTTTCTCTACAAATTTCCCTCTTCTTTCTACGGAACTTTAATTTTGGTGGAATATTGGTGGGTTGACCTTTTCTTGGCACTCTGTTTTGTGTTTCCTTCATCCCCCGCTAGGACTGTGCTTATGCGATCTTGCTGCTGGTACCCGGCCGGGGACTCGAACCTCGAACCAATTAATATACAATCAGATGGTCGGCGAGCTGCAAGGCGCATGGCATCAGGGAAGTCCGGGATGGCGAGTTGTCCATTGCCTCACCATTGCCTCATTGACCAAAGGATGACAAGGACGGAAAGCCTTCGGAG
>JAITBI010000025.1 GCA_031283685.1 Puniceicoccales bacterium
CAGGGAACTTACGTGTAAAAATACGCCACATCCCCTTTCATCTAACCACGACCAAATCGCCATGCTCATATTTTTAACCCTTTTCGGGTGAAGGGCAAGAAGTTAATTTTTTTACAAAAAATGCTTGACTTAGGGAGGTTTAAAAATGTAAAACACATAAGTAACAAAAAAAAGGAAAGTATGAATAATGTAAATCAAGCTGTAGTGAATAAAACTACAATAAGAGAAGAAGGAAGCGTGCTAAGGAATGCCTTTACTATTTCTGTAGTCCCTTCGTTAGTAAGTTTTGCAGATAAGGCGTATAAGGTTGTTTCCGGAGAGGTTGTAAAAAAAGCTGCGGCTGCAGGAGGAGGCTATGATTTGGTTGGGCTTTTGAAAAACACTGCGATCGGTTTTTTCAAATCCGCATACTCACTCGCCGTTGCACACCCTGTTATTACAACATCCCTTGTGCTTGCTACTATAGTAATACCTATAATCAGAGAATATTGTGCGAAAAATGAGAAATTTACGTTATTGGCTCCCTTCGTTATGGCATGGATGCTTGTTAGTCGGCCATTCAGATTGATCTATCGCCTTGTAAAAGCGATAAGTGGAGGAGCCGAAGTGGAGAAACAAAAACTCTTGCAAGTAGCCAAAAGATTGGGCCCTCTATTTAGAGAAAATCTTGCAAGAAAAAAGCAAGCGGCTACCCGTGCGATAGAAATTGTAAGCGACGATAGACTCGCAAGATTGCTTGGTGATGTATTTGTTGGAATTTATAGGAACACCGATAAAATTGTTCAGAAAGGTTCCTTTGGTGACTACAAAACTGACTGGGAGTTTTTACAAAAAATACTTAGGGATGAAGCAAATGTTAGGGGCGTCGATGTAGTCAGGACCGCACTCGATGAATGGAAAAAATGTTTGGGCTTGGTTATTGCCACCAAATAGCCGCATTTGGTTTTGTATTTAGGTCCAATCATGTTGTACACCCCTAGGCATACATGCCAAAAATCGTGTGATCGGTTAGTGCTATGGCATTAAACGGTCACATGTTGTAGCTTTTCCCAAAATTGTCCTTGTAAAAATATGGTTCCCTAGCAATATGTCGTGGACAAGTTAGGTTCCATGAGTAAAATTTTTAAAGCGTTTCATAGCATACTTGCTATTATTGTCCTATCCTTTGGGCAAGAAGTTTGTCTCCAAGCCACGTCCGTTGCCGAAGTCGAAAATAGCCTATTCCCTACCCGTGAAATGCGGGCGGAAACCATATACATGGTACGCTGTATGGAAGAGCTACATCTGGAACATAAGACAATCTCTCTGCTCGACAATAGGACAATTATGATTGAATTTTTGTCGGAATTGGACCATGGGAAAATGATATTTTTGCAAAAGGATGTGGATACCCTGGTGAAAAAATTTGTGCCGACATTGGATATTTTCATAAGTGGTGGTAGCCTCGTACCGGCATTTAATGCTTTTGAAAAGTTCAGAACGATTTTTTATGGTCGGATGGATTGGGTGTTTACAAGGATGGATGAAGGATTTGATTTTTCCAAAGATGATTTCATTTCTTTGAATAGGAAAGATTGTAATTGGCCACAGACAGAGGAAGAAGCAGATATTTTATGGGAGAAACGTCTGAAGTTCGACGTTATAAATGAAGCAATGAGCCTGTGTAAACTGAATAAATCAAAGAATAAAAACAGCGGTTCTTTCAACGAAACACTTATGCCAGTAGAAAATTTTGGGAAAAATATAAAGGAAACATGCAACCTACCCGACCAATCCACAGAGAATGGCATTGAAAATTTTTTGAGTGAGGCGATAAAAAATGTTAAACGACGCTATGAAAATTTACGGAGAACGTACAAAGATTTTGATGCTTGGGTACTCCAAGAGATGTTTTTGAATAGCATTTCAAAGATGTATGATCCACATACGAGCTTCCTATCAAAAGACTCTTTCGAAGACCTGAGTACCCATATTCACAATTCATTGATCGGAATAGGCGCTGAATTGCGGGATGAAAATGGGGAATGTACGATTGAAAAATTGATGTCTGGAGGACCGGCTAAATTGTCGGGTGAAATCAAGGCTGGGGATAAAATTATCGCAGTTGCTCAGGGAGATGATGGTGAATTTGTGGATATAGTTGGGCTCAGATTGTATAAGACAGTTAAGTTGTTGCGAGGAAAGAAAGGTACAGTTGTTCGAATAAAATTGGAAACTGTGTCCGGGGATACCAAAGTCGTTCGGTTGGTTCGGGACCATATAAAATTAAATGCTACGCGGGCAAAGGCTAAATATTTCGAATTAAAACAAGGTGACAATGTTGCAAAAATTGGAGTAATAGAATTACCGTCCTTTTACGGCGACGTGAACCCCAATAACGAACAATGCGTATATGCAAATAGAGATATTAAAACATTGTTGGAAATGTTAAAAAATAAGGGGATTGACGGATTAATTCTGGACCTGCGTCAAAATGGAGGAGGATTGCTAAATCAAGCGGTTTCAATTGCTGGCCTGTTCATCAAAACGGGGCCGGTGGTACAGGTGAAAGATTCCTTCGGGAAAATAGAACAGTTTTATGATGAAAATGAAGATATTGCCTGGGGAGGGCCTTTGATAGTCCTGTCTTCTTCGATGAGTGCGTCAGCATCGGAAATTTTAATAGGAGCGTTGCATGACCATAGGCGAGCAATAATTGTGGGGGCAGAAGCTACCTATGGAAAAGGGAGTGTACAAGTAGCGTTAGACATGAACACATTTTTTAACTCTTTAGGCGGTAACAAGGACCTTGGAGCTGCATATATTACGGTACAAAAGTGGTATTTACCGACTGGTGTTTCAACCCAATTAAAAGGTGTTCCCGCTGACATAAAACTTCCCAGTCTCGACGAATGTTTCCATAAACGGGAAGCAGATTACCCATGGGCCCTAAATTGTGATACAATTCCCCCCATTGAATTTGACTATGATAGTGGTCTGGAAAGCAATCGATGCTATGTGACCGAAGATCTGATTTCTAAATTGTCCGAAAAGTCAAAGACTCGCCAAAGCTCTTTGGAAGAATTTGCACTATGGAACAAACGAATAAAACACTACGATAGTGTCGTTAATAGGAAGGAATTTCCACTAAAAATTGCCACCAGGGTTGTGGAAAATAAGCTGGAAGATGCTTTCAACGACGAAATGAATAAGGAAATCAAAACACTGGCCAAACTTAAAAGTTATTACTATGAAGACATCATACTACCTGACATCGTACGCGATGATAATGCCGATACGGAAGAAAAACCCGAAGAAGATATTGATGGCATAATTATGTTCGACACAAATTTGAGGGAATGTGTGAGGATAACAGCCGATTGGATAGAAAATTTGCAGGCCAAATGTATAATTTTGGACTTTTCTCCCCAACGAAGTTTGGGAATTCAAACTTTAAAATAGATGAACATTCTCGACACCATACATACCCCGCAGGATGTCAGAGTTTTAAATAGGAGCCAACTAAAAGAACTGGCGAAGGAGATTCGACAGACATTGGTAAACGTAACGGCAATCAACGGGGGACATTTGGCTTCCAATCTCGGAATCGTGGAGCTCACCATAGCATTGCATCGCGTTTTCGATTCTCCCCGCGATAGGTTTATTTTTGATGTTTCCCACCAAATCTACACGCACAAACTATTGACTGGCAGAAATGATGCCAAGTTCCGTCAAATCAGAATGAGCGGTGGATACAGTGGCTTTTCAGATCCCACCGAAAGCGAACATGATGCTTTTGTCGCTGGCCATGCAGGAACGGCGCTATCGGTTGCTCTAGGATTTGCCTATGCCAGAGATCGCATTGGCAGTCGCAAAGATAGTCACATTATTGCCATTCTCGGCGATGGTTCACTGACATGTGGAATGACATTGGAAGCATTAAACAACCTAGTTGCGACAACAAAAAGATTGATCGTGGTAGTTAATGATAATGAGTTTTCGATAGACAAAAACGTTGGAGCCATATCCGTCCATTTGAATAAAATTCTTATCAGTGGACTTTACAGAGCTGTTTCCAATACAACCAAAAAAATACTAGGAGATGGGAAATTTGGGAAAGCTGTGGTGCGTGGTATACGCAGGTTAAAACGCGCCATTAAAAGTATAATTTTACCAACCTCCTATTTTGAATACTACGGTCTGCGATATTTTGGGCCTATTGATGGGCATGACATATCCAAATTGGAAGAGATTTTAGAATTTTGTAAATTTGCCAAAGTTCCGGTCCTTATACATGTAAAGACCATAAAAGGATATGGATACGAAGATGCGATACACTTTCCCGAAAAATTTCATGGGATTGAGCCCGAGCAGGTGTGCGATGCTATCACTTCCCAACCGAACACAATTTCCTACGGAGAAATTTTAGGCAAAGAAGTGACAAAACTCGCCCAGAAAGATAAAACAATTATAGGTGTCGTAGCTGCAATGGCAAGAGGTAGCGGATTGTCATACCTACGAGATCATTGCCCTGACCAATACGTCGACGTTGGTATTGCCGAAGAGCACGCTGTGACATTTTCGGCTGCCCTTGCTAAATGTGGCATGCGGCCGGTTTGTGCCATATATTCCACATTTTTGCAACGGGCATTTGATCAGGTGTTGCATGATGTTTGTTCACAAAATTTGCCAGTAGTTTTTTGCCTAGATCGTGCCGGAATCGCCTTGCATGATGGAATGACACACCATGGAATATTTGATCTATCATATTTGAGGCTGATTCCCAATGTTGTTATTTTGCAACCCAAGGATGTTCAAGAATTTGTAAACGCATTACACTCTGCTTTCCAATGGCAGTGCCCAGTTTTCATAAGATATCCTAAATCTTGTAAGCAAAATGTCAATTTAAACACCCTAGGATTTTCGCAGCATTTGCCATTTGGGAAATCAGAAAAAATCATCGAAGGTCAGCGAGTTTGTTTTCTTGCGCTCGGAAATATGGTGGATTTGGCCAATGAAATCTGCCAAAAACTGAAAACTTTTGGCATTCAAGGTGCAATCGTCAACGTGATATTTGTAAAACCCCTGGACAAAGAAATATTGAGAGATATTGCCGAAAATTATGAACTCGTCGTGACCCTCGAGGACAATGTTTTAGCGGGAGGATTTGGCAGTGCTATTTTGGAATTTTACAATGACAATGGCATGAAAACCAATGTTTTGCGCTATGGCTGGCCCGATGAGTTTATAAAACATAGCACATCTCTCGACGCTTTACGCGTGAAACATGGTCTGTCGGTAGCAAATATCGTGGAGAAAGTGCTATCCACTTTGAATATTCATATTTCTTGAAACCCCCATGTTCTCTATTGCCGATTTTACCATATCTTTTGCCTAATCCTACGGTGCGATAAAATACAACACATCTCACCTATGGATGTTCAGAATGGCGTGAAAAATGGACAGTTTTCCAGTGCTAGTAGCTATTCATTTTTTGTTTCGTTTATGAAGGTAACTTTATAAGCCGGTCGCCGCTTATACCCACGCGGACTAACATCAAAACTTATGGCAGCTGTACGGTCTCCTAACGGAATGTTTTTGAGAACCGCATGCCCATCACAGTCCGCAGTCCCTGCTGCCAAACCAAATTCAGCGTTTGTAGTATGAACCGCAATCTTCTTAAATTCTTCCTCATGACCGGGATGTATCTTGAAAATTGTAGGTATACCATTCTCACTACGTTCAAAGATTACAAAATTACCCCGTTCACGTCCAACTCTCTTGAAGTTTTCCATCTCACCATAAGGATATGTCTAACACCAAAATATGTCAATATTTTTATTAATTATTGTTATAACCTAGCGGAAGATTGGTAAGTTAATATAAACGCAGATACTTAAAATAAGGCCATGCTTTTTAGAAAACTTTTTACCTGTTCGGAATGAGGGTCTAGGAAAAATTCTTCCGTTGGACGGTTTTCCACAATTTTACCATATTCCAGAAATAAAATCCTGTCGGAAATTCTACGGGACATCGGTAGGTCATGAGTAACGATTAGAACTGCAATTCCCCGCGATGCTATGCTTTTTATCATAGTGACCACATCGTTTGTCATTTCAGGGTCGAGGGCCGATGTCGGTTCGTCAAATAATAATACCTTGGGGTCCATTACCAAAGTTCTAGCAATGGCTACTCGTTGTTTTTGGCCACCGGATAAGCTACTTGGATATGCCGTTACTTTATCCCTTAGCCCAAATTGTGTCAGCATATCCAATGCTATCGCTTTAGCCTTTTTTGTAGAAAATTTCTTCACGGCCTGCAAAGCATAGGAAACGTTTTTTAGAACCGTCATATGTTCAAACAGGCAGCATCCCTGCTGGACTAATCCATAATCCCCATGGCATGCTTTCTTCCCATTAATACGAACCTTCCCGCAGGATATATTTTCTAGGCCACAGAGTACTCGTAAGAGGGTGGTTTTGCCAGTTCCTGATCTTCCAATTACCGTAACAATTTCGCCACCGGCAACGGTAAAAGATATTCTCTGCAGAATTTCATTGGTACCCAACGTACAATATAAATTTTCTACCTCGAGCATGACAATTTTTTTTCTATGCACTTCGCAATGCCACTCAAAATCATGACCACACAATAGTAGCACAACCCTGCGATGAGTAACGGTTCCAGATACAAGTAATGTTCGCTCGATACAACATTGGCTCGGCGAAGTAAATCCGATTCTCCAATTATGGACACAATGGCAGATTCCTTGAGTAGATCAATCATTTCATTTACCAGCGATGGCAAAACATTTCTTATCCCTTGGGGCAGAACAATATCACGAATTATTTGAAACTTTGAGCAGCCTAAAACTTTTCCTATTTCAATTTGGCCAATGCTTACACTTTGCATACCAGCCCGCATAATTTCTGAAACATAGGCGGATGAGTTCAATGAAAATGCGATTATTCCTGCTACAAAAGCAGGGATCGGACGGTGTATGATCTGCGGAATGGCAAAATAAATTATCGATAGTTGCAAAAGAAGGGGAGTTCCCCGAAAGACAGACAAGTACAACGCTCCTATGGCACGAAGAATTTTATATTTTGATTGTCTGATAATTGCGAGCTTTATTCCACCACAAAACCCAAAAAACATCGCTACAAATGCATATCCCAAGGTTACTTTAGCACCTTCTACGATATATGGTATTTCGCTAGATATCTGTTGAAATCCCCTGAAAACATTCATTGCGCAATATCCCACTTTATTTCCAAATCGGAGATTCTGTCGGTTTCTTTGAGCGATTCGAGAATTTCATTAATTTTTGCTTTTAGGGGGGAATTTTTTGGAAACGCAATGGCAAAGGCATCAGAAAATTGAAGCGGGAAAGAACATAATTTAGGATTTTTTTTGGTCATTATGTGTGATTCGGCATTCCCTATTATAAGAGCGTATAGGGTTCCATTGCCATTGGCAGAGTTTGAAATTTCGGCAATCATCGTTCCGATGTTGTCATATCTTTTTATTTCTATATTTGGAATGTTGGCAGCCCGTATATCACTTTCATGGTGTGTTCCCAATTGTACTCCAACCGTCTTGCCTTCCAACAGTGCAATCGGAAACATTGCATTGGTATTTTGCATATATGAAAATTCATCACCATCAACTAGGACGGCAGCACTAATGTTATCCTGATATGGTATGGAAAAATCAACGTTTTCCCGCCTAGCATCCGTTGGGGTAATGGCAGCCATGGCAAAGTCGCCTTGTTTTGACATCAAGGCGGGAATCAAAGATGAAAATGGCATATCTCTTATTACAAGGGTTTTCCCTAATTTTTCCGCGATGATTTTTGCCACATCTATGTCAAATCCTACAACTTCTCCCGACCTCATAAATTCATAGGGAGGGTTATCTGCACTCGTTAGTAAAACGATCTCATTTCGTTCGGCCGAACATAGCAACGCCGCCTGAAGGAAAAATATAACCGCAAACAATAGTTTTTTCATGCTCCGCCTAGGAAATTATTTTCAATATGCATGTCAATATATTTGCAATATGCTCCAATACCTTAGAAAGGTAGCTTGCTAACTAGCCGTTGTTGACAGATATGGAAAACGATTTTTTAAAAAGAAAAAACTATTCTCTCCAAAAAAATGGGGTGATTTTGTTTGGTATTTTCTACCTTTGTACTTTATGCCTCGCCGCAATACTAGCACCCGCGTTGTTTTACACGACGAAGTTCCTAGCGAACAGGTTCTCGATAGAATTATTCCAACATTTTATCGACAAAGGGTTTGAAAAATTTTTTGACAGAGCCAAATTAGTTTCACTGGTTATTTTACTGTTTCCTTTCTTAGGAATCTGTGGCTTTCACTCCCTGGAAGACATCTATCTTGTAAAAATACGCGGACGAAAGTTTTCATTAACTTTTATCGGTGGGTTCATCCTCGTTTGTGCGATATTTGCATTGCTATCCTTACACGATATTTTCACGTTGAGACCCATTGGGATGAAAGTTTATTTTTGGAACCTTTTCAAATTTACCATGGGGACGATTAGCATAGGGTTTTTGGAAGAAATTATCTTCCGGGGTATGATTTTTAACCTATTCCTGCGTAACTTCAATACAATATGTTCCGTTTTACTAGCGTCACTATTTTTTGCCTATTGCCATCTGGGAGTGGGAAATAATTTAAAAATTGGTACCGACGATGTTACAATTTTTTCTGGTTTTCGGTGCATAATTTCAACAATAATGAGCTTCGGACATAGTTTTAATCCGTTAAATTTTCTGAATCTGATGGTGTTTGGGGTATTATTGTCGCTTCTACTACTTAAGAACAAAAGTTTGCTGTCGCCCATAGCTTTTCACATGGGAGTTGTGTTTGCCCTAATGAATATCCGTAGCTTTATCGATGTGATAACTTTTGTGGATGGCAAATATCATTCCGTTGGAATTTTGGATACTTGGCTATCGCTTGCGTTGCAAAGTTTCGTGGCCCTTGGCCTAATATTTGTGAAATGTGAAAAAGTATAATTATCTCAGTTTACCTATCGCTCGAGAATATCCAGTCCACACTAGGCCAGTTTTTACAAAATTCTGTGG
>JAITBI010000030.1 GCA_031283685.1 Puniceicoccales bacterium
CCAACCATGGACGAAATTGATAGTTCGCTAACTTTGTTAACCTGCTTATCATCGCCATCCTCTGCCGGTTTGGGGGATGCGTCTTCCAGCTGTTTCAATACTGCGGAAAACATCCCACCGTTATTATCAATTATAGCCTTGTTGCTTTCTTTACTAGACGTTGTCATTGTTCTCCTCCTTCCAGGAATGCTTGAATGTCATTGTAATCGTAGAGCACGCGGCTCCCTACCTTGCGATATGGTACCTTGCGAAATCGTGTACATGCCCATTTTGCCAATGTTTGCGGTTTTATCCTTAGATATTCTGCTGCTTCCCTTCGGGTCAGATATTGTTTTTTAAACATATCTTCGATTATAACTTGCCCGTTCCTATCTTTCTGCGACCTAGATGATAAATTTTTCACATCCTTCCGTCACAAGTGTTTAAGCGGTAAAGGCGGGTATGGATGATACAATATGACTGCGACACGACCATTAAAGTTTTCAATCGCCTCCGTCGCAAACGTTTATGCGGCACATGGCGGGTACATTGACTAGTTATACGACTAATCCTCGCTTAGCGTAGTAGTAGATTTTTATTCCTTTGACATCTGCCCATGCGATATGCTCATTTTGTCTCATTTTCACGATTTCCCCAAATGCTCTGGTACTCAAACATTTGGGATGCCTTTTGCAGTTTTTTACCGTTGTTTGATACAGCTCATGGGCATTATAAAAATTCGTAACGAATGATATAGCCTGCCCTTCTGGAATATTACACTCCTGTTGCAAGTATAACACCATGTGTTTCCAGAGAATGCCATCGAAGTTTTTTCTTTTCCGAAGGATATCATTAAAAATCATTGTAAAGTTTTCATCATATATGTCATCTATCAAACATTGAATGGCTGAAGAATTTACTTCTTGGATAAAATCTTGGATGGCACGATCAAAAATGGTTAACGATTCTTCCATGATCGTTGCTAACCGCTTAGCAGTCGTTTCTTTCACAGGAAGATATAGTTCTGATTCCAGAAAAGTTCTTTGAAAACTCTGAAAGTCCTTCAATGTGTATTTCTCGAAGTTGTTGCTCAACCTCTTCATTGCCTTTGATAGCATTTGCTTATTTTCCACTTTCCCACAGTAAAGCATTGTGAGTTGCACCAGAGTATCTATTCCTACGAGGAATGCGTATAACTTTCCCTGTATCGGGCGTTTTTGTTCCAGGTCGTCATTATTATTTCCTCCCAACCATGTGCATAGATTGTCCCATGCAATTTCCAACTTATTAACCATCGGCTTTTGGCAGTATTCGGACGGTAAAAGAGATATTATGAACCAAAAGATTTCGGTATCAATTTTTAAGCAGTCCATGGCAAACGATTCTCTATAATGCTGCCTATCATTTCCTATGGCTTCCCATCGATGAGATACCTTTTCTATGAAAAAATCATGCTTGTTTTGGAAAAATATATCAACAGCCCCGCCTATGGGTTTTAATAATCTGTCGCCCATAGCATTTCTACAGGTTTCTATGCAGGTACTATGCTTTTGAAAGATGTCTTCTAGGGTTATGTTTTTTATCATTTTTTTACTTTGCATGTTTCATAGCTACTATTTAATCGCCGTCTTTTTGGCAATCATCAATTGAATGCCTGATTGCATAGCTTCCCTTACTGGATCATCGGATAGTTGAGCATAGCGTTGGGTGGAGATATGTGATTTATGGCCAAGTCCTTTGCCCAATATTAACATGCTCGTTCCATTCATCGCCTGGTAGGATGCAAACGTGTGGCGCAGGTCATGAAAATGGAAATTTTTCATACCTATCCGTTTCAATAGGGAATGCCATGATTTTCTAATGTCTTCGATGTGTCCCGATGTTCCGGTGATGCTTGGGAATACCCATGGTGTTGCATGTTGGTATTTGGCACAGTCTGATAGTCTGTGGCGAAGGATGGCAATGGCCTCCGGTATCAATGGGACACTATGAGGTTCTCCATTTTTCGTCATGGGAATATTCCACACGCACCTTTGCCAATCAATTTGATCCCATGCCATGGCAAAAACATTACTCCTGCGGGCACCGGTAAATAACGCAATTTTTACCACATCCCCAAGATATGGGTTGCTATCACTTTCCAGTTCTTGCCAAAATTTTGGTAACTCGCATGCCGTAATAAACCTTGTGCGCTTGTTCATTTTATACTTGGGAATGCCAATTGTCGGATTATTCCCATCATATCCCCAGGAAATTAGCTTGTTATAGATCGCTCGAACACGTTCCAATATATGGTTTGCTTGTGTCTTTCCGCTGTTGGTAGCGATATCTTCGATTAGTCCTTGAACTTCCATTTTTGTTATACTGCCAAGTTTGCGGCCAAACCACTGCTTGACATGTTTGTTTATTTCCCGTTCATCATATTTCCAGGACCGTTTTTCCTTCTTACTATAACGTTCCATAAACTCGTGGAATCCCTCTTCAAGTGTCAATCGATTGGACAACTTCTTTTTCTCTTCCCCAGGGTTGATCCCGTGGGAGTGGGATATTCTATTCTCCGCTGCTTTCCTGCGAGCTTCATCGATGGTTATTGTCCCATAACGCCCAATGGCATGTCGGAAATCACGACCCCCAACAAAATGGCGAGAGTAGAATGCTACATTTCCGTTTGGGGTTATCCTTGCCTCCAGCGATTTCTCCTTGTCATCTCGGACAAGAATAAACCCTTGGGAGGGTGCTTTTATTTCTTCCAATGATTGTTTGGTGAATCTAAATTTTGATATTTTCATTGACCTATAAATTTTACCGGTATTTTTACCGGTTTATAGGTAAATTTATATCAATTCTTGTCAATCGATTTTTCAACAAGCTCCTTGAAATCCCTAGTTTTATTGGTATTTAATCACTATTATACATATCTATACATTTCCTTCCATACTAGTTCCTGAGGCTCATAACCTGAAGGTCGTTGGTTCAAATCCAACCCCTGCACCCAATTCAAAGGCCGCATAAACACAAGAATCGCCGGTAGAATATCCCAAGTTTGCTTATTTAATCGAGTTATGATTATGACATAATTCGTAAGAAGCACTTGAATCTTGTATTAATTTCCTGTTGTTGCAGTTGAAATCGAGCAGGTTACACTTTGTTAACACCATTGGAATTCTCCTTAAAGAAACAATCTGCGGTGAAATAGTTCCCTTTTAAAAGATGCATTAAACCATTAGAGTGTAGGGCCCTCTGGGTATTTTCTTTTCAATATAGAAAAAGGTAGCAAGGGTAGTAAAAGTACATCAGAATCAGATATTTACCGAGATTGAAAGCATGCCATTTTGTTGCTACCCTGCTACAACTACGCAGATTTGCTTTCCCCTTTTTCGGATATTGAAAGGGGAAGAAGCTCAGGCATAGAAACACAATCTTCATATGAGCAATGGTAGCGACAAACGATCGAAAACATGCTCACTGGGGGAAATTGATATCCTCGCCATACGCTGTAATTGATTTGCTCACACCTTTTATTCTACTCGTCTTATCTACTCTTGCCTCTTTTACTTGAATAGCGATTTCCTTTTTCTTTGGGTCAAAATTTGGTCAAAACTATAAATTCAAGGATAGTCCCATGGTCCCGCAGAATTATCATTTTATTTGTTCATTTGCTTGACATATGAAACCATAAATAAGAGCCCTAAAAACATTGGAGCTCCCATCAGGAGACAGGGTATGGCAAACGATACGACAACCTGAAAACAAAGAAATAAAGCAGATGGAATTGCGAGCTTTTTATAGTGAATAAATACCCATTTGTAAACCTTTACAAAATCCCTAGGTATTGCGAATGCGTTCCAAGGAATTTTCAAACTATCCGAAACGATGGCATAGGCAAACGTTGGGGCGCTGATAAATAAACCGACACAGATTCCAAAAATTTCCAATCCAACCAGCCCAAATACGGAAAAACAAAGTAAACATGGAATTAGAATAAACTCGAAAAATGCAATCGCACCAAGAAAGAAATTCTTAATCAGAACATTTTTAAAATTACCTTTAATACTCGGCCAATCGGGCAAGTTAAGGTTTTCATTCTTCGTCGACTGTTTCCCCATTTCCGCTAGATAGCCAAAGGCAAGGAAATTGATAATTGGAATAAGACCTAGAATAAGACCAATGGTCGCATTTTTAATAAAATTTGGCCGTTTTATAATGCCACAACAAATTTCTTCAAAGCTCTTCATATGTGAAAGTTAAAAGTTTAAATAAAAAATACTATTATGCAATTATATTCTTAACATCATAAAGATGTTTGACATGTTACTAGGCGATGGTAAAATTGTCAAATAAATGTTTCATAGTTCGGAGTCAAAATATAGTCATGGTTTTACACTTCTCGAAACCACTGCTGTAATTTCCATAATAATTATTTGTTTTATACTTTTTAAAGTTATTCACAATTATCGCAGCGATGATATAAAATCGAACCTGGTACGGGAAGAACTGGCGCTCCTCAATTGTGCCATCGAAATGTTCAAGTCTGATAATGGGTTTTATCCGGTTTGTGCGTCACCTACGGTGAATTCAAACGCCAAAGAATTGTATGGTAAGTTGTCAACAAAAATTAATTCCTTTGCAGGTCATCATAGGTGGCAAGTAACTGAAGGAATGCTGATTGATCCTTGGGAAAATCCCTATGTCTACAAATGCGATTCAAAGGATTCTCCCACCTATGTATTATTTTCCGTAGGTCCAAATGGACATATCGATGGACCCGAGATAATAGATGATATATATAGTAGATGAATGCAAGATTTAAAGGTTTTTCTCTATTAGAACTGACTGTCGTATTGGTGATAATACTAATAATTGCGGGTTTGATCCTCGCAGGGATGTCTACCCACAAGCATGCGACCTTGGTAGCAAAGACTCAAATCCAGTTTTTGGAGTACGAAGCTGCCATAAACGCATACTGTAGGGAATATGGGGATCTTCCACCGTTCTTCCGCGATGAAGAGTTAGTATCACTTAACGATCCGAATAATTCAGAAATGTTCATAAAAATACTTTCCGGGCAAAATGTAGATGGGAAGCCCTTATCGGCCAACGAGAAAAAACTTTTAAATCCTAAAGGGAAAACATTCCATAGGTTTACCAATGAAGAATTTTTTATGGCATCCGATGGTACACGAGATCGAAAAATCCTTGTTGATGCCTTTAACAATAGGAACATTTTTTTAATCGTGGAAGACCCGTTCGATGAAGATACGGTCATATCAAAATCAAAATTCCCAGAAAATATCAGAAAATATATAAAAGGTGAGGGGATTAAGGGCGCCGTGGTTATTTTTTCGGTATCAGATGATGGACGTACGGTAATTTCAAATAGTTTTAACCAATATTTTTAACCTGGAATTGCCATGAAAAAATGTCGAGGAATATCATTTTTAGAAATAATTTTTGCCATAACCCTACTAGCCATAATTTCTCCGGTATTATTTGGGATATTTTTTGCAAATGCCAATTTATCTCAAAATTTGACAGTCCAAACGACTATGAAAGAAATTGCCGAAGATGTAAAATCTTTTGTTAAATTAGCCAACTACGACAGCCTATGCGACCTGATAAATAGCCGAAAGCCCACCGGAATCGAAGAGATTGAAGAAGAAGGAATGGTAAGGAGAAAATTTATAAAATGCGAGTCAATGAAGGATAGAGTAGCCTGCAAATTTATTGCCAAATTTGAATTAGTACATGTGGGCAACGGAGTCACACCAACCGATACAACCGAAACCTGTGTGCTTCCACTAAAATGCGAAATTTACCGCTTAAAATCAAACGAACAAACCCATTTCGATAAAAAATTGGCGGAATCCTTTTGGGCGGAATACACCATGTTTATCGCAAAAAATAGGTAAGAAGTAGCCCTGGGCGCTATTTGCCAGCGAACATATTATCATTGGCATTATTTTTGCGGCTATATTGGTGGATTGACCTTTCTTTAGCATCTCTCTTCTCACTTCCTAAATCCCCCGCAAGGCCTGAATTCATCGATGGTACTCGGGGCGGGACTCGAACCCGCACGGCCTTACGGCCAAAGGATTTTAAGTCCTCAGCGTCTACCATTCCGCCACCTGAGCAGAGAAAAATAAACTCTTGTTGGTTTACGGGATAAATCAATATTTTTCTGGGAAATAGTTAAAAAAATGAAGAATTATCCATGGACTATAAATCCTCTCCATGCGAGGTACTGCAAATGTGAAAAAAGTTATGGGAGTAAAAGTGCCATAGGATTCGTGGAAAAATGAATGGATGGAATAGATTCGGAGTACTTTTGTGGAAATTTTCCCGCTTCGGTGGGCTGGAAATTCTCTTCGAAGCGGACCATTTTATTTGTTGACAACTTGTTCCTCTTTTCCCTGAAGTTCCTATTTCACGGCGTTCCTATTCCTGGAAATGATCTTGAGCTTTTTGGCGGAGAGAGAGGGATTCGAACCCCCGGTACCTCTATGATACATTCGATTTCGAGTCGAACACAATCGTCCACTCTGTCATCTCTCCGAAACATCTAGTTCAAATTGAACGACCGATAAATGCAAGTCACAATTTAATTTTTCTTTGAAGATAACCACTTTCCCTCACACATGTGCAGACGCACCCTAGAATCTATTTGAGCATCGTCCGTGCTTCGGCCTTTATGCCATGACTTGGCTGCTATTCTACTTTCGCGAAAAACAACCCTGGAGACTAAGTTTTCCTCGCCTTTGCATTACGGCTTTCAGACTACTGGCTTTTAGTGGACCTCAAGATGTCGCCTAAAATGTATTGGCAAATGGCATAAATCTCATATACTCCCCAGCTTTTACTCGTTGATGTCCACGATTGGCGCACAGATAATACAGACTCCGGCTTAATTATCGACGAAATCACTGAATCAAAAAAGGCGTTGGTCTGGACCTGTAATTTTTCCTGATCGGGCACACTTAGGTTTTTTTCTCGAAAAACTAAATTAAACTTGGAATCAACTAAGCCTTTTAACTTAACAACTTCAACACTTTCCAGCGACTTTAGGTTTTTCAGGATACTGTTTTTCAATTTAAAAATTTTGTCTCCTTGTTTCGCATATAACTCAAACACATTGACTGTTCTACCCATATCAATGGGATTACTTGGTTGTGTTGGAAATACTACGCATGCTTTCCGTGTCCTAAGAGGATTGGAGAAAAACTTAGATTCATGGCAATAGGAACTTTTTGAGCCAGAGTATACAGATATGACTTTCTCATGAAAGATACCGCATAGTGTAACTTCTGGCTGGGAATTGCCATAGGTGGCTTCCCGGTCTTTCATTAGCTCCATTCGACAAATATTGTTTTCGGTTTTCTGCGATGACTCCATGTATGTGCCTACATATTAGAATGATATACTATTTTTTTGCAAGCAAAAACGAATTTTTTAATTAATTTTTTTTCAACAATGATGGATTAGTGTGTTATTTTCATGCCGAAACGACGGCTCATGTCCGCCAGCGAAAGCTCAAAATATATCGCATTCCCAAGGGGGCATAGCAGTGGATTTTTACACGACAGCAGTGCGCTTTGCAACTTCTTAATGTCGTCCTGCGTTCTATAATTTTCCAAGGTAGAAACCTGCGAAATACATCGAGCAAAAGTTTCTTCCATGTTCAATGCCTGTGCATTCTTGGTTGAAGCATTGTCCTCCGCAATTAGCCGATGGGTTAAGCTAGCTGCGTCTTGGTAGGATAGCCATTCTGGAATTGCATCAATTTTATAGTCGTACTGACCAAACGAATAGATCGAAAATCCATTTTTCAAAAAAATTGGCAAAAATCTTTGGAAGCGATCCGATTCATCCTGGGACAACGAAAATTCTATGGGCAGTAGTAGCTTCTGTGAGCTAGCAACATCACATTGAGCCATTACCTTTTCGTAGGTTATCCGGCTGAGAGCCAACCGAATATTAAAAATGATAATACCAGTTCTCTGTTCAAAAATTACAATCTCTCCAAAGGCTATTCCGACAAACTTCCAATCATAGCCGCTAGGTTCCGCAAAAGGAAATACATCTAGCTTTTTCTGCTCAATGAAGGGTATTTCCCTGCGGGAAATTTTATCGTTCGGTGAAGTTGTTTGGTAATTTTGGGTAAGCAGCTCCCTTGGAAAGCTTTGTAATCGCGGTTGTTGAAAATTTTGAAACGTTGATTGTGCTTCTCCTTGGACAAATTTTTCGACCGTCCTACTATTGAATTTCCTAAATACGTCCAATAGGGCCCTCTGGATAAATCCCCTGATCGCCATCTCATTTTTAAAACGAACTTCTTTTTTCATTGGGTGCACATTTATATCTACCATCGCCGGGTTAATTTTCAAAAAAATGTAGGCTAAAATTCCTCTGTGGTTTGGAAAGATCGGTTCCAATATATCGCATATGGCGTAGTTGACGATATTGCTTTTGACTAAGCGGTTGTTCACGAAGACGACTATATTCTTTTTACAAACATTACCAAAAGTCGGATCGCAAATCGCTCCATCTATCGTATAATCTTTATTGGCGTATGAAAAATCGATAAATTTTTCATCGTACTTGAAAATTTCATTTATTCTATCCGTAAGACTTTTAGAATTCGGCGACTGAAATATCACGTTTCCATTTTGAAAAAGAGAAAATTTTACATTAAATTCAGCCAGTGCCAGATTTTTTATCAAAGATATTATATTCATACTTTCCGTTTCATCGGACTTAAGGAATTTTCTCCTAGCTGGAACATTGTAAAACAAGTTTTCAACGATTACTTTCGTTCCGCTGAATTTCGCACAGTCTTTGGCGGCCATGACTTTTCCACCGTCTATGACAATTTCCGTCCCATAGGCATCGTTGCTAGAGCAAGTCATCAATCTAAACTTCGAAACGCTCGCTATGGATGGAATGGCTTCACCACGAAAACCAAATGTGGCCAGCGAGTCTAAATCTTGAATATGGCGCAACTTGCTGGTGGCATATCGTTTTATGGACAACAGTGCTTCTTCTTTGTGCATACCGAAGCCATTGTCTTCGACCACTATGGAAAACTTTCCTCCTCTGGAAAATCTAGCACTGATAAGCTTTGCTTCCGCATCCAAGCTATTTTCAACCAACTCCTTGACGATGGTAGCCGGTCGTTCAACAATTTCCCCGGCAGCAATTTTATTGACGACATCTTCCGGTAAAATTTCAATTGTGGAATTAAGCATTGGGAAAAACTAGCCTTGAAACCAATGCCAGCAAGCACTTTTTGCCGTGCACCATGAATGGTATCACCATCTTTATTTTTCATTCTAACTTTTCCATAGCCAACCCGACTTAAAACCTTAATGGCTTTACAAAAAGTTTTCTTTTATCATTTTGTCAGAAGAAGTTTAAAAAGCTCTCACCTATGAATGTTAGTGAATTAGATTTTCACGGTTTGAAATTATTGTCAGCGGATATTTCGCCTTCGCGCTATCTCTTTTGTCCCCAGGACGTTGCTAGGATAATAAGTTGGCAGATTATTATGGCCGACGATAGCATTCGAGACATATTATTTTCTGAAATGGATGGGGAAGATTCCGTTGGAGACATTGGTTCGAAGATATTTTTTAATGCGAAGTCGATGCCTCTTGCGGGATTCGATTCCCTAGGCATTGAGAATTTGAAATTTGTAAAAAGTAGCGATACCAAATACGAAATAATTTTTATCCCAGAAAATGATGCCGAGCTGTCATTTTTGCCAAAAATAACGTACAGGCTGTCGGAATTATATTTTCGACTAGAAATTTCCGTGGAAAACCGCGGAACCACGCCCATATACTGGTGTCCAGCCATACATTTTTTTATAAATTTGCCTTGGATCAATGGAACGCCGCTTGAAAAATATGTCGTGAAAAATCTTGCAAAGAAGCGGCTACGCATATCCGATGATGTGCGTGTCATAAATTCTGTTAAATCCAACGAGAGAACATCTCTTGAATTGCTAAGCAGTGATATCATAGGATTTACCCAGCTGCAGGATAGTAAGATTTGGATAGGAACGCCCAACGAGGAAGAAGGGCTTTCTTTCATCTTTGGAAATAAAACCCAAAAGTCAGTCCTAGTGATACGTAAAACGCCGATAGCTGGTAAAGTAGATGTGGCTTTTGTGGCAGATATGCCTTCTGAAAACAGCGGACATATGATAAATGCCGACATTCAAAATTATGCAATGATAGCACCCGACGAAACGGATACGTTTGCCGTAGAAATATCGGCCCATTAACCAAAGGGCTTGTAATCGGATATTTTTCTTTGAAAATACTGGATATTTTTTATTCGCTAGGGATGTGGAGTTTAGGCAACCGAAAAATTTTATAGCCACGCCGTTCAAATACCATGAACAGATTGAGCTTACCATCGATGACGTAACGAATCTTGGCATGGGCCTTGGCCGTATAAACAATTGGGTCGTAATGGCCCCCTATGTTTTTATTGGTGAAGTTGTAATCGTTAGTATCCATAAAAATTTAAAAAATTATTCCCTCGGTGACCTGGTAAAGGTCGTCAAGCCATTCCCAGACCGTGTTGAACCGAAATGTCCATTGTTTGGCATCTGCGGGGGTTGCCAATATCAGCATATAAAATATGAAAAACAATTGAACCTCAAGCGTCATCAGGTATTCGACGTGATGAGAAAGTTGGCCGGTATTACGTTTCCAATCAATGAATGCTTACACGGAAACCGTCCTTATGGTTATCGTTCGAAGATAACTCCTCATTTTCAAAGGTCCGTACCACCCATAGGGTTTTTAAAAGAAGGTAGGCGGGCGATCGTGGACGTGGAACAATGTCTAATTGCCACCGAAAAGATAAATGACAAGTTGAGTGCCGTACGGGAAGATATTTTACGAAATAAAAGTTCACTAAAGCGGGGAGGAACTATTCTTTTGCGAGATTTGGGCCGACGGGTCGAAACAAATCCCAGGGCGATTGTATCACAGAAAATTGGAAATTTTAATTTTCATTACCAGGCCGGTGAGTTTTTCCAGAACAACTCCTACGCATTGCCACAGTTAATTGATTTTGTGATCCGAACGGCAATGGGTCCAAAATATTTAATCGATGCTTACTGTGGCGTTGGAGTTTTTGGCATAATGGCGGCGAAAATTTTTGAAAAGGTTCTTGGCATAGAAATCAGTGACGTCGCCATCAATTTCGCCAATCAAAATGCCTTGGACAATAAAGTTAACAATATTCGTTTTATCGCTGGAACGGCAGAACGAATTTTTGAAAACGCTGAATTGGTGGGAAATGAAACCAGTGTGATAATCGACCCTCCGCGAACTGGATGTACCGAAACTTTTTTATCCCAATTGTTGGCATTTTGTCCCGCAAAAATTGTTTATGTCTCTTGTGCTCCAGATACGCAGGCGCGGGATTTAAAATTCCTTGGGCAGAAATATTTTATCGAAGAAATTCAACCAATCGACATGTTTCCACAGACAAGGCACATAGAAAATGTAGTTGTGCTAAAATCATAGGGACAGGATGGGAGGTTTTCTCTTGGGTCATTTGTTTTGGTGCTCAGGAGGGGATTCGAACCCCTATACCTTGCGATACTGCCGCCTGAAGACAGCGTGTCTACCAATTTCACCACCTGAGCAGTCAGATATCAACAAATAAAAAAGATTCATTGTTTCATCAATGACTAAATGCCTCGCCGGGAGATATTTTTGCATTTCCCTGTGGGAACATAACTCGTTGACCACCAGGTAGCAAAATAATTAATTCCCCCAGTTCATTTATACCTCCATCAATTCCTCTAGTTCGAGAATTTTGTCTTTCCAGGATGATATTTTTGCCATACATGCAATCGAACAATCTCCACTTTTCACAAAAATTTCCAGGATTAATCGTCTCGAACCTTTCAACAATTTCAATGAGAGCATGGATTATATCCACCAACACATCGTCGAAATTTAATTTAACATCGATAGATTCGTGCAAACAGGATATTAGATATGGGGTATTGTCTATCTTTGGAGTATCAAGTATATTAATTCCAACCCCCAAAACTGCTGAAATGATGTTATTGTCATTTCTTGTAACTTCCAAAAGTAAGCCGCCAATTTTCTTCGATTGAATAAGGATGTCGTTTGGCCATTTAATTTTTACGTCGATGAAAAATTTGTTCGATAATATTTCACAAAGTTCAACGGCCACATACTGTGCAAAGATCGTTAGATGATTTTGTAATGGGTCGGTTATTTTTAAAGCGTAGGATAGGTATAAATTTCCAACAATATTCCCAACCCACCGTCGCCCATGTTGACCATAGGAAGCTAATTGTTGCTTCGCTAGTACTATGAATGGAACCAGTTTCCCATTCTTCACCATTTCTTTTGCATCCACATTGGTACTCTGCGTTTGAGATTTGAATAGTATGGGAACCCTAAAAGTTGTTTCTAAAATTTTGTCGAACATGGCTTCTAATGAAAATCCCGGAACAAAAGCTTGCTAAAATTTTACGCTCAACTGTCAAGAATGTATCCTTTTTCCCCTTGATAAATAGAGAGTAGTGCTAGCTAGCTTTTTGCAAGCCAGTCAAACAATAATCAGAAATAGATGTAAAACAGCATTCTATGGAGAAAGATAATATAAAACGGAAATATTCCGGAGATTTATAAAAACTTTCAAAACTTTTAAATAATGAACCCGTCTTTTCGAGACGGGTTTTACTTTGTACAATGGATCTAAAAAGATACATTCTTGACAGTTGAGTGAAGTTCTAAGCCCCTAAGCTCTTAGAATATTTACTTCCGTTTCTAGAAACTTTCCAAATTTTACGTATACCACATACCTTGCCAAATCTATAAGCTTTTCAATGTCCCGAAAGGATGCGTTTCCTTGATTGATTATAAAATTAGCATGTTCATTGGAGATGGCTGCACCTCCAATTCTCGTACCTTTTAGCCCAGCCCTGTCAATCAATTCACCGGCGCAGAAATCATCGCCATTTTTAAACACCGATCCAAAATTGATACCCCTTGGTTGGTGTGTTTTTCGCCAGTTTAATAGTTCTTCAGCCATAGGAGTAAAGTACTCCTGAGGAGCTTGCTCGCTAAACCGAAAGGTCGCACTGAGAATGATACTATTGCGAGGAATGGAAGCTGTTCGGTATCCAAAACTTAAATCGGCTTTTTCTATGGTATGTATGACCCCATCGGTACCCAAAATTTCAATGGATACTAAATGGTCGGATATGGTTTGTCCATGGGCCCCAGCATTCATGAGGATTGCGCCACCAATATGGCTTGGAATATATGATAGCTTTTCGGTTCCCAGGAATCCTTTTCCGCTTACTGACTTACAAAAGTCTCGGAGAGAAATTCCAGCCATACAACACAAAGTATCTTTTCCGATCCATTTCAGGGTTTTCCAATGGTCTGAATCCAATGTTATTACAACTGCGTTAATCATCCCATCCGGAGGCAATATTTTGGTTCCGTTGCCGATAATTACATACCTAATGCCCAAATTACGACAAATGTTTACAATTGAGATCAATTCGTTGCGCGTTGTGGGATTTACATGTATTCGGACTGATGTTGGTACTTTTATGGAAAATGTATGGGTTAAATCCTTAAAAGATGCAAATTTTATTTGAGTTTGCTTAAAAGCTTTCTCAACTTCCTCGAATGTAATTTTGTTGATGAAGGCTTTGGCGTGGTATAAGATATTGCCTGCCCCGACAAACATGACCAGCTGCTTTTTATCGTATGAGGATAGCCCGTTATAAACGTCGTGCATACCGGCTTCGAATTGCGAAAGGGTTAAAAATTTCTTATTCGGATTTTTTATCTCATTGAATACGAGGTCGCTGGAAACACCCTCGATTTTTTCTTCAAATGCGGCATATAATTCAACGACAAAAGGCCTATCAAACATGTCCAAATTTGCTGCAAATTCTGCAAAATATTGTTTGGTGCGAGATAACCTATGGGGCTGAAATATTATGTTTAGTTCGTAATCTTTGTAGCGGGTCCGGGCGTATCTCAACAACGAATTAATCTCCGTTGGATGATGGGCATAGTCATTCAAAAAAACAAATTTTTCGGTTTTAAACATCACGTCACTTCGCCTCTGAATTCCCGTTATTTTATGAGGAAGGACGATATCCTTGTTGAAAATTTTGCGCACACAGAATAACGCAATTAACTTGTTTTTTTCGGAGAAATCGTCGCCATTCAATCCTTGAATTTTGACATATTTTTTTTCAAAATTGGATGCTATGTTTGTAAAAATTATGTCGTCTTCGGGGACAAAAATGGTCGACTTTGTCCGTGCAAACAGCCTTTTGAATGTTTTTAAAAAATTATCCCGATTGCCATAGTTGCATATGTGGTCATCGTCATAGTTTAAAGCAATGGTACATTCCGGCGAAAAACTTTCTATGGTTCCATCGCTTTCGTCCACTTCAGCCACTATCCATTCGGATTTTTCGTTATAGGCAGACGGGGGAATTTCATTCCCCTTAAAGAATCCTCCCACCACATAGTCGAAGACTAGGCCATTGTGTCTAAGGATCTCTACGCATGCACCGGAAACGGAAGTCTTTCCATGGGACCCCACAATCGCAAGCAATTTCTTGTCCCGACAGATTTTTGCCAAAAATTCTCCTCTTCGGAAGGTCTCAATGCCATCCTTCGCTGCATGTTGGCAAATGGCATCGACATGTTCGTTGACGGCACTCGACCGAACCACATAGTCACAGTTTGGTGGGAGAACTCGTTCGGGCATGAAAACAATTCCATTGGACACCAGGAGGTCTTTAATTGGCAAGTTGATGTAGTCATCCCATCCATAGACCGCATCCCCCTTTTTAGCTAAATAAATTGCCAGCGGCGCCATGCCAGCTCCACAAATTCCAAGCATACAAATATTTTTACTCATTTCCTATCATCCTTTGGATACGGTTTACAATAATTTCAACGGCGGAATGTTCGTCGCCTGATGGTGGATCTACCTTGAAGTTTTGGAGATCTTTCTGGAAGCACTCAATAACGATGTTCGCGAGTAAATCGATATCTTCCTGTCGTACGACAATTGCTCTACCTTCATTGGCCACATGGGTAGCATTAACTTCCTGGTGATTTTCGGCGGCATTTGGATAGGGAACCAATACCATCGGTAATCCAAAAAGTATAGCCTCTGCTATCGTCCCGGCACCAGCCCGGCATACTAATAAATCCGTTGCGCTGAGGAGTGATGACATGTCGTTGCAAAACGGAAGAAATAGGTTCGTAATGGTATTGCCATCGTCCGACATGCCGGCTATTTTCTCTTGGCTATCACTTTTTATGCCACGCACACAACAAACGGTCAGATTTTGACTATTCAACCGCTGAAAATTTTGAATCGCCCATTCGTTTAAGGCATTTGCTCCCTGACTTCCACCTAGAATTGTTACTACGGACCTATGGGGATCTAACCCTAAACTTTCCTTGGCTTCACGTTTGTCGATTTTTTGTATTTCTCGTCTGAGTGGTATGGATATGTGGGAAACTTTTTTGTTTAAAGATTGGCTTTTAAAATTCACACTGGGTGGCAGGAAAATTATGTCGGCCAAATGTGCTAATAATTTCACACTTTTGCCAATCACTCGATTTGATTCGTGCAAAGCTATTTTCTTCCCCATCAAAAATGCAGCCATGACCGCCGGAAAATTTGTAAATCCCCCCATACCTATGACGCAGTCAATTTTTCTATCTTTCATCAATTTTATGCATTGGTGGAGGGAAACGAGCTGTG
This sequence comes from Puniceicoccales bacterium, assembly GCA_031283685.1. Lineage (GTDB taxonomy): Bacteria > Verrucomicrobiota > Verrucomicrobiia > Opitutales > JAIRKQ01 > JAIRKQ01. Next base: position 15,790 of record JAITBI010000030.1, read on the forward strand.
ATTTTATTGTTTCAAAAATTTTCCAAATATTCTTAGCCAACGGCTTAGCCGGCAGCGCGATATATTCAAATTGGTCATATTTTTTTAACATGACACTGTCGATTGCTTTATCGCTGATAAGCAATAAACATTCTCCATTCCGTGCTATCAATTCTTCGGCGATCGCTATGCCAGGGCTCAAATGCCCTCCTGTTCCTCCACAAACAATAGCATACCTATTCATCGGGCCGTAACATAACAATAGTAAATAGGCATATCAAGAATAATGCAAAAAATTTCCCAATGGTAAAAGATGTTTACATTTATCGAAGGTTTCGTGTGGTATTTTTATAGACTAATTTCCTGGGCTGACGAAAAACTTTTATTTTCGCTTTATTTTTTTAAAAATTTTAATTGCGCAAAGGTGGAAAGACGATAGCATGTAGGGACATGAAGAAGGTTGCCATATTGACCGCGGGAGGAATTGCTCCGTGTCTATCTTCTGCTGTCGCAGCTTTGATAAAGGAGCATGTTAAAGCATCTCCGGACATTGAGATAGTTTGCTACCGCGATGGCTACAAAGGATTGCTGTTGGGTGATTCATTTAGCATTACCCATGGAGTTGTGGAATCGGTTGAGATTTTATACCAATTCGGCGGTAGCCCAATAGGGAATAGCCGTGTAAAGCTAACGAATGTAGAAGACTGCGTAAAACGCGGGTTCGTAAAGGATGGAGAGATTCCGCTCAATGTCGCCGCAGAACAACTGATAAAGGATAAAATTGACGTTTTGCATACCATAGGCGGCGATGATACTAACAGTGTTGCAGCTGATTTGGCAAAGCATTTGAAAGAAAACGGCTACAATTTACAAGTTATCGGATTGCCAAAGACCATAGACAATGACATTGTCCCAATTGCCCATAGTTTGGGTGCAAATACAGCAGTCGAACAAAGTACACTGTTTTTCGAACACATTGTCGCCGAAACGACAGCAAGCCCAAAAATGTTTATCATTCACGAAGCTATGGGTCGCAAGTGTGGATGGTTGACGGCTGCATCGGCATTATACTATACAAAACGGTTACACGAACGCGAGTTCGTTGCTGGGTTGGGAATAACAAAAGAACGCTATTCTATCCATGGAGTATATGTTCCCGAAATGACCGTTGATTTAAAAAAAGAGGCCGATCGGCTAGAACAGGTAATGAAAACTGTAGGCTGCGTAAACATTTTCGTGAGCGAAGGTGCATGTGTCGACGATATTGTCACCGAGATGGAATCTCGAGGCGAAACGGTTACCCGCGATGCTTTTGGACATGTCAAACTCGATTCGACTAACGCAGGGGAATGGTTTAAGTCACAATTTACTAAAAAGATTGGGGCTGAAAAAACCCTGGTTCAGAAAAGTGGATATTTTGCCCGCTCTGCTCCTTCGAATCTTTTCGATATTGCTTTGATCAATGATAGTGCCGAAATGGCCGTAAAGTGTGCCATCGCGGGAGAATCTGGTGTCATTGGACTCGATGAAAGCCATGATAATCAAATGGGTTGCATAGATTTTCAAAGGATAAAAGGAGGGAAGCCTTTTGACGTCGCTAAAAATTCTGAATTTGTGAATTTGTTAAAACAAATAGGTCAAGTATAAGCATGTTTTCGGATGAAATGTAACATTTTTTTAATTATTTGCTTGGTGGGTACTTTTTGTACGGTAGATGTTGCTGCATTTCCGATTCATAGGCGGCCTAAATCTGGCCATCCCAGCGGCGATCCTCAAATATACTCCTACCAAAAGAATAACAGTATGGGGTTTAGGTCACTATCTAAAAAATTTAGGGTTTCAAAATTTCATACGGATCTGAATTCTTTTAAAGGGCATAATCGACGGATAACCATGCAAAGCCTTAATAGATATCAATATAGGCGATCCCATTCTCGGAAGGTAGGAATTCCAACGGTGCAAACGGCATGGGAGAAATAGGCTTTATATGGCAACTTATGTCATCGATAATTTTTTGAATTTTATCAATGAAGCATCGTATATTTTTCATGGTCCGGAGATCATATTTGTCACACCTACCTACGATGACATGTGGTTTTTGAAAACAATTTTGTCGCAAAACAATATCCAGCCCCGCTCTACAAAATTTTATACGGCCCATGAATTTAGAAAACACCTGGCGGTAGAGTTTAGCCTGCCAAAAAAAATCTGCCCAAATGGCATGGTCAATTTTTGTTTCGATGAGATAGCCGATAGGATGAACGTCAGTGGCCATACGCAACGCACAATTTTTGCGGATAAAAAAGCAATCCTCCAAGCATTCCACGAAGCCCTGCGGTCAGGTATGCAATGTGAAAATATACTAAACGAAGACCTGTGTAGATTCTTTAGGAATCTAGAAAAGGAAATTGCTTCCAATGATTTTATTTTAGAACAAGATGTCGACAGATTATTACTGGAATCTGCATCTTTCCGTAAAACCCCCATTGATGGACAAGTAATTTTCTATGGTTTTTTACCATTTGACAGTGCCAAAGTATTGATGGAGGTTACTGCCAAATGTTATGCACAAACAGATGTAATTACCCACGACTTTGGAGATGCAGAGTTTGTTCATCTATGGATTAATACCCTGGAAAAAATTTTCGGCGAAAGTACATTTTACCTGTGTGATAATGACCATGATTTCGGAGGAAACGTAAAATTTCAAGCCTACGATACAATATGTGACGAAGTCGAAACAACATTTAATCAAATTTTACAACTTCTATCCCGGGACACTTCAGTGAAAATAGCTGTGTGTTTCAAGGATAATCAAACTATTCAACTGTCGATGCTATCGGATAAACTGGAATTAGCCGGATTATCCTATTGCGATACCATTGGGCATTCTAAAAAGTCAGCAAAACATGAAACAATCCTATCCCTATGGGGTGATTGGCAAATTAGAAGAGATATCCCAAGCTTTTGCAGATTTTGTGCAGAATTATCAGCGAATAACCTGATCGAACGGGAACAATTTGATCAAATTATTAGCGATTTGCCATCGCTCCAAAGGGAATGTTTGACGGATAACTTCGACATTGTGTTGGAGTTCGCCAACATAAAAAACATTCACTCATTTGACATTGTTGAATTATACGACATGCACGGAATAAAGTTTTCCTTTAAAAACTTCTATCAAAAATTCATGGAGGCATTTGGCGATATTTTACCTCCGGAAGTGGCAGAATTTTTGGCAGAACAATCGAATGGTCTCATTGCTGAAAAAATTTTTTTCAAGGGGAATTTGGTCAAATATTTTGTGGAATCGGCTACTTCTAAAAGCCAAGATTACACATTGAATCCTCAGGCAAATGTCGTCTTCACCAATATAAATTCCGCTTACAAACAAAATTTTACGGATATGTTCGTCATCGGGATGAATGCTGCGGATTTTGATTTTTCCGGAGAAAATTACTGGCTTTCCGCCGACCTAATTGATAGAATTAACAGCCGCATAACAATTCGCTTAGATTCCGGTGACCCCGCCGTTGAATATTCCAACAATTATTTATTAACTTCTCAGGAAAAGAAATATTTGCAGCGAACCATATTCGAAATCTTGCGCAAAAAATGTAAGCTGACACTATCCTATGCCACAAAAAATTATTCCAGTGATACCGTCGATCAAGAACCGGCAAAAGCTTTTACCGAAATGTTCTGTCGAGTACGGAAGGAATTTTGCTCAAAGGATCAAGAAAACCTCTTACTCAAATCAATGCTTGATACCTTAATCCACTTCCCAGGTGATAGTCTTAGCGACGAAGACATTGAAAGTGTAGAAAAATGCACAACTTCCTATGCCAGGAGGCATGATCTATCCCAAAACATACACGACTACTGTTTTGCTATCGATCCGCGCTTAAAACTTTCGTGTAGCTCTCTGGAATATATATTGCAAAAGCCTTGTACTGGGTTCTATGATTTCGTTTTAAAACTACCAACGATGCCTTGGCTCTCAAAATTTTTCGACAAAAAACTTGCACTTGGTTCATTTAGCCACGAATTTTTACAAATTTTTGAAGCGAAAAACACTTTTATTTGGAAATATTCACCGGATATTTTTTATAGAAACATACGGTCACGCTCAAATCGCATAAAAAGTATGGTAGCCCGGGCCTGTGCAGCAGCCGATGCAGATGTGCCAGCCGATTTTTCTCGAACCCTGGATTTGGCAACCATTTGGGCTAAACGCCTGGTGGATAAACTTTTTGCCATGCCCCATTGGGAATCTTTCCGCAGCGAATACTCACTTCCGTCGGATCTTACGGTTAAAATAAAAGATGAGGAACTTTGCCTATCGGGGCGGCTAGATTTTGTCATTAGCAACGGAAATCCGTATGATGCGAACCATTTTGAGACGGATACGGTGATCATAGATTTCAAGACAGGAAGCAATGTCGAAATGACGAAGCGAAATGTCAAATGGCACATGGAACGATATCTCGGCCTGCAGCTTTTACTCTACGGCATTGCCTTAAAAACTTTAGGATTCAAAACCATAGAAATATTAATACTGAAACCTGACAGTAGCATTGCCAACACCCCTATTGATATTGATTATATCCTGGAACAGGTTCCCGAGTTGATGGAAAAATTATCCCAAACAATTCGTACGGGTCTCATCGAACGTCAAATTTTAGGAAAAATCTTTCGGCAATTTGCCATCAAAGACGTTCCTCTCGCCACTACAGATTTATACTAGGCCGTACTAAATTTATTGCAATTTTTACCCTTTACTTAAATTATAGGTCATGAATCAGAAGTTTGTTTTAGATTTTGAAAAACCGATTTACAATCTTGCCAATCAACTGGAAATCTTAAATGAACGCGCGGCAGTTTCCGACATCGATTTTTCGGAAGAAATTGCATCTCTTAAAAAAAAAATAGAGGAAACTAAAAAAAAAGTATATGCCAAATTGAACGCATGGCAAAGAGTGCAAATTGCTCGGCATCCCCTGAGACCATATTCATTAGATTACATCGACAGAATATTTTTGAATTTTCAGGAGTTACATGGCGATAGATTATATGCCGATGACAATTCCATGGTTTGCGGAATAGCCACTTGTAACGGGACACCGATCATGATTATTGCCCAACAAAAGGGAAAATCAATCAAGGAAAACATACAGCGAAACTTTGGTATGCAAAAGCCCGAAGGCTATCGGAAAGCATTGCGTCTAATGAAGCTTGCAGAAAAATTTAACATACCAATAGTAACGTTTGTCGATACTCCCGGAGCATTTCCAGGTGTTGAATCCGAAGAAAGACATGTGGCGGAATCAATTGCAGTAAACTTGAGGGAAATGTCGTTGATCAGCACCCCCATAATTTCTGTGTTCATCGGCGAAGGAGGTTCGGGTGGAGCCCTGGGAATAGCAGTGGCGGATAGGGTTCTCATCCTTGAAAATGCCTATTACTCTGTTATTTCTCCCGAAGGGTGTGCTGCCATCCTTTGGAATGACAAAGTAAAAGCTCCCGACGCAGCAAAAGCCCTGCAGCTGTTTTCCAAGAAACTTATAGAATTTGGTGTGGCGGATGAAATAATATATGAGCCCCTTGGTGGTGCCCATAATGATTGCGATTTTACGGCAAATGCCATTAAAAGTGCGATCGTCAAGCATTTGCAAAAGTTATTGAAACTTGACAAAAAAAGCCTGCTAGACGCAAGATATCAAAAATTTCGCAGGATGGGAATGTTTGGTACGAATAAAAATGTTGTTGCAGCCTAGATAAAACTCCTGAAGCTTAGCCCCTCGATGTCCATACTTCCAAGGAGTTTTTATGCTCGCGACACCTTGATTGTCGCCCGTGAGCTACTCGGCCAAGTGCTTTGCCGATCCATTGGAAGTACTGTTCTACAGGGTTATATTGTCGAGACCGAAGCCTATACCCAAGAAGATCCTGCATCTCATGCCTTTCGTGGATGTACTCCACGAACCGAAGCAATGTTCCAACGGCCTGGGATTGTCTATGTTTATTTCATCTATGGCATGTACCATTGCTTGAACATCGTTACCGATAGAGAAAATTATGGTAGTGCCGTTCTAGTTCGTGCATTGGAAGGACCTAACGGTCTTTCGGGAACAAATGGTCCCGGGAAACTATGCCGCACGATGGGCATCGACCTTCATTGCAATGGGCGGGATTTGACCCATCGAGCGGGAAACATTTGGATAGAACAGGCTATTCCCGTTTTGCCAGAAAACATTGTACAAACCACTCGGGTGGGTATCCGTCAAGCAACAAACTATCCCTGGCGTTTTTACATGCGAGATAACAGATTTGTGTCTACTTTCTCAGTTTCCTGACCGCAATTTTTCAAACAACCATAATTAAACCATCACGCCATGAAGCAAAGTACAATTTTCCACGGAACGGGCATTGCCCCATTAACAGTAACGGCCGAAGATGACTATATAACCGGCATTGATTTTGAGGTAATTTCTTCGGTAAACTGTGTAAATATTCCTATTATCAATGAAGCTTTCAGACAGCTTACCGAATACTTAGCGGGGAAAAGAAAAATTTTTAATCTTCCATTGAAAGTTTTAGGGACAGATTTTCAAAAATCCACCTGGGAAGCCTTACTAAAAATTCCATACGGTCAAACGGCAACCTATGGAGACATAGCGAGGATGATAGGTAAAAGAAAAGCGTATAGAGCAGTAGGTACGGCCTGTCATAGAAATCCAATTTCCATAGTAATTCCTTGCCACAGAATTATCGGGACAAATGGAAACTTCACCGGCTATGGTGGAAGCATTAGCACCAAGGCATGGCTCCTAGGATTGGAAGCGAAGCATATCGACGGTATAATTTAAGCGCTTCCATATCTTGGCACGAAGAGTTTTCTATGGGCTATTTTGCACGTTCATCGTCGCCGTTAATTCGATTTTTGGCGATATCGATAAATTCCCTTGAGTCACCTGCGGTTGCTTTCTCTTTCAGCTGGGTTTGGTTCCGATATTTCTTGGCTATCCCTAATAAGTTTTATAATTGCAGACACAGCAAAGCGACACAAATTTAAGCCCATCACTGAAAGACATATCATTTTTCCCAAATCTGTCTGATACTGAAATCTGTCTTTGTCAAGACAGGCAGACTCATATAGCAAGTAGACTTTTTTTGCGACCTTTTTGTTGAACCATAGCCTGTCGATTGGCTGCATGACTAAGGCTACATCTCTCATACCCTCATCCGTTAAGTAGCTGAAAAACATAGCTAATTGTATCGCCAAAACACACGCAGATATTGCTCCAACACTACCAACTGCCGCAAATGTTGCACATGAAATGATATGGTAGCACATGGCAGCTGCTATTTTTAATACATTTTTTGTGGTTAGTCCGTCTTTGGTAAAATTCTTATAATTGAGCACCATTTCCGTAATATCTAACAATAAACTAACATGTGGGAATACTTTCGACAGTGTCTGCAAACGTATTAGCTGGGGTGCAAGCTTAAGAACTATTTTACACGTTGATGATATGCTCAAGACCAATCTTTTAAACACAACGTCTGTTTTCTCAATGCCAACATTGCAAATGTATGCCTTGAATAATTGTTTTAGCTTTTGTGATTGTTCGGGTTTGGGTGATTGTTCGGACTCCCCTAATACATTGCATATATATCGCGTAATATTTGAAAATGCGTCAAGTATGTTTTTTGTAGTCTCAAAACCATTGGCATCCAAAATCAGCGATATCCCGTCTGCAAAACTACAAGTCTTAGCGATAATTTGCTGTGCAAGTTTGCGTATTTTTTCCTTTTGTGCTGCATTGAAAACATACCCTTGGGGAAAAACAATATGCCGCCTGTTTAAAGCAGAATCTTTGCATTTTTCTTTGGCAGGCATCGTTCTGTGAACACCTTTCTTTGAAACATGAACACCGGCACCAGATGAATTCTGTACTTCTTGTGCCCCCCCAAATGTTAGCGGAACTACAATTGCCCCCATGTCTATATGAAACAATACTTTCTGATAAATTGCAAGCCTAAATCTACTTTTTACATAAACAATTTTGTTCGTAATTATTTTAAATGTGCCGAATAGCACACAATACGCCACAATCCTGGCAGGGCAAAAAAGGTGAATTTTTCACTAAAATGATTTTCACTCCAAATTTTTCCTTCATTTCTTTCTCAATTTCTATAACAGTTGGGTATATGAGTATAGTAATGGCCTACCATGGAAACCAAATCTCCACAATCATTCCTTGCCATAGGATTATTGGATCAAAGGAAATCTAACTGGTTACGGCGGAGATCCTAATGTCCAAGCATAACTCTTTAAATTGGAGGCAAAATATACGCAGCCTCCATGTGTTTAGCGTAATTTCGCATTTCGGTCAAAAAAGTAAAATAACTGTAAAATAGCAATATAAAACCCAAAAACTACCCTTAAACAGTACCCAATAGTAATTGACGGAATTGGTTAAAAAGATTGATTTTTTCTCTTGGGGTTGTGTGTTATAAATTTTCATAACCCACTTTTCGTTTTAAAGCAAATACTATGAAACTATTGAAGTGGCGCTCCTCCAAGTTGTGCATACGTAGACATTATTTCTTCATCGTAGGACTTACCAAGCATACAACCACAATACACTTCAGCCACAAATTCACTCGGACTGCTAGCGGCGTATAGCGATACTTTTTGGGCTATCCTTTTCCATAGGCAATCTTCCGCACTGTCCATAAAAGCTTTTAAGCTTGGAGCAACTATTTGACGTAAGTCAATACCTTTCGTTGCTTGTAGCTCGCTCAAGCATACGATCATTTCATGTGTTTTATCACTTAGGCTACTCTGGTTATCCTGTTCAATGGTTCGCTTTTTTTCTGCGATAACACTTGCCAATTTCTGCGCCATATCTGCCCCGACAGATTCTGGTGAGGTTGTAATATATCCTTCGATGGCGGCATCAACGCAACTATGAAGTCGCTTAGAAAATTCATCTAGGAATGAATACAAATAGCTCGTAGTATTAATATGCCCCAACTCGTGGAACAATGTACCTCTAAAAGAGCAATCGACTGACATTTGTAATTCACCAACGGAAATATCAATATCTTCAGGATCAATATTAGCAATGATTATATATTTATCACCTTGATGCTCCTTATAGGCAAGTCCGCTGCAATGTTTATCCGTTGATTCACACAAAATGATTTCTTTGGGAAATTTATGACCGAGTAACTTCACTTGCTCACATACATCATATGTTTGTCGTGCCAAATTGAGTTTGTCACCAAACCTTACTTTTATGCCAAATCCTCTGTTTATTGCTTGCTCAAGGGCTACAACTTCTGGATTAGAAGATTGCGCAGTAATTGCTTGGTAGCGATTACCCATATCAACTTTCACTCGTTGATCAATATTCTCTGCCCATTTTTCTTCATAATTTACAGATTCTGTACCAGGATCTGCCTGTTGTATGAGTTCAGCAAGAGCCACATTAGGAATAGGGAATCCTGACGTCATTAACTTCCATACCACTTCCAATTGTTTCAGACGATTTCTTGAATTTCTATATTTTTGGGATGCTTCAACATTTGTTTTTTTATTACTACCTAGCTTGCACACTTCTCGTCGCGCAAGATCTATACGTGACAATATATCTTTTGTTAATTCAGCTTTTAGCTTCATTTCTGAAATCACTGTCTCATCAACTTCAGCCAAAGAAGCAATTTTTCCCGCATTAAGCCATTCCGTTGGGAACCCCCTTACTTGCTCAAATGCCGTATCAAATATTGTTTGTATACTAGTTATTTTATTCATATTTACCTTCATTATTGGGTGCACACCCTAGTAATATATGTTTCCAAAAGTCAATGGAAAATTTTGAACCCATTCAATTATGCTGCCCATATTGTAGTTATTTTTCAAATTCCAACTTCGGTTCATATCAAACAAGAGAGTTTTGAAAATAAAACCTCAGGAAATCATTTGGTCGTTGCTTTAATCCACTCCAAATACGATTCGGATCCTTTTACAATTGGAATTTGTACTATTTCTGGAATGTGGTAGTCATGTTTTTGCAAAATGAATTGAGAAAGATCTTCGAATAATACAGTCTTAGTTTTAATAACCAAAAGATACTCATTGCTGTGTTCTATTTTATCCATCCACGCATAGAGGCTTTCTGTTTGCTGTATTTGGACACAGGCTGCCAATCGCTCACCGAGCATACCCTTTGCGAGGTCTTCAGCAAGTTTCCTGGAGCCTACCGTTGTTAAAACAATTATATAATCACTTTGCATAAAGTTTTCCTGTTCCAAGGAACTTTCCAAGGTTTTTTTAAAAAATATTTTTTAATTAATTTTCATAGCTGCACGACAATTCTATCCTGTTTAGAGGGAGAGAATCCATGTTTGTAACGAATTGATGAGATGAGAGGCTTTATTGTCAATATTTGCGTCAAACCTAGAAGCAATGATACTTTTGGCCAGTGTTCTATCATGGGAAGATAGGGAATGCATCCAAATGGAATCAACGGCATAGCCTTCTTCCCGACAAAGCAAATATAAAGCCTTTAGTAACACCATGTCAGCATTGAAATTTGATACAAAATTTTTAATTGTCTGTTTTGTAATTAAAAACAAATTTTCCATGGGTACGCCGTCGAAGGTAATTTTTCGCAAAATTTTTACAAAAACCTCGGCTACTTGGTAGTTTCCATTGTCTTTCATGGTATGGGAATTGTTCGACAGCATTGTTATTTTATGTATTTTCCCGGCTGTTTCGGTTATCTTGTTACCAATGACTTCAACATCTTCGAACATATAATCCTTGGAATGGTCGAATGGGGATTTAATGAACCATCGCATGATGCCGTAGTCGATGGTAAAAATATCCATGGAGAGAATTTTCTTCGACTGTTCATTGTTTTGGACGCTGATGACTATACCACTTGCTTCTACGGTATCCATGGCATCATTCGCTTAATATCTTTTCGACCAGTGCCCTATCCGTTTGGTATGTAACACCATACCACTTGGAACTGGTATTGAGAATTTTGACCCTGCACTGACCTCCTTTGACCGCCAAATTTATAAAATTAGATATTCCGAATTCGTCGTTCGCAACATCTAAGATGTTTTGTTTAAATTTGCGCCATCCTTCTTCCAATAATTTAAAAACTTCAGGCGTAAAGCCCCAAAGGTTCATCGACACCAGCGAATTTTTCGAAGGAAGAGCCTCACCATAGGCATCCATGGCCAACTCATGCACTTCATCGATGGAAGTCAAGTAGGAATCCCCATCGATGGAAAGCACTCCACGGGAAACGGTACCGTTCCCAGACAATGTTTCAGACAGAGCATAGGCCACGTTTGCAAAGGTTTGGGATTTTTTCTCAGCGGACCGTAAAAATTCAGCTATGCGAGATATTGCATCATAGCCGTAGAGATCATCCGCATTCGTTACACAGAAATTGCAACGCACTATCCGGCTGCAGCACATAATAGCATGGGCAGTTCCCCATGGCTTTTGGCGGTTACAAAATTTTGATAATGACTCCTCTTTTTTTTGATATATCAGTTCGAATTTGCAATTTGGTGGCAAAAAATTTTTCAACCGCCCATGAAAAATCTCGGCAAATTGGTCATCTATCACAAAATAAATCCGCCTAAAACCTGCATCAATGGCATGTTGCATATTATATTCAGCAATTGTCAGTTTGCTTTTCCCAAATGTTGCTAGTTGCTTTATCCCATTATATCTACTGCCAATTCCAGCAGCCATGACCATGAATGCAATTTCTTCGACCATGAGAATTATAGAAAAATTAAGGTTTTGAGTTGCAACAATCTTTTTTTTGGTTTCCATCATTCTTCCAATGAACTTGGCCAATTGGGTAACACTACTACGGATTCCTTTGCTATTTTTAATTGTGCTATTGATGTACGTTGATTTTCCGGGAAGTGCCAGCTTGAGCATACTCCTTTTTATCTTTTGCGGGATAACGGACTGGTTGGATGGCTATTTGGCAAGAAAGTACAAAATAATATCAACTCTCGGGACGTTTATGGATGCGCTCATGGATAAAATATTCATGATAGGAATAATGGTGACTCTTTTAGCTCTAAGAATTTTACCGCTATGGACCCTATTCTTGATATTACTTGTAATTGGCCGTGAATTTTTAATAACAACCCTAAGGCTGGTGGCTGCTACAAAAAACGTAATAATTGCAGCAAATATGTCGGGCAAGGTAAAGACAGTCATTCAGATTGTATCAACTGGGATCATGATATTATGGTTCGCTCTAACCCGTGATTTCGGGCGTTGGCTAAAGCCTCACTACATTTCATGGATACGTGACGGTGGACTCCTATTGTTTCTCTATTCGACATATCTGACCATTGCGTCGGGCATATCCTATACCATAAATCACAGGAAACTTTTGGTTGATAGCTAATTGGAATAAAAATTGGAAATTTATCTTTACCGGTTAAAAATCTTTAGTACTTTGCGAGAAACTGAGGGATGATTTTGTAAGAATGTGTTCGCTCATGCGAAATACCATGAGAGGAAAGTCCGGACTCCCTATGGCAGGATTCCGCGTGAAAACGCGGGCATGGAACCTATATGTCCCATGACGGAACAGTGCAACAGAAAGATACCGCCGTTTGGTAAGGGTGAAATGGTGAAGTAAGAGCTCACCGGCGAATTAGTAATAATCTCGCGCAAGGCAAACCCAATTCGGTGCAAGACGAAATAGGGAGTTTGGGTAGCCAGCCCAATAACTTCGGGTTCGTCGCACCTCGAAAGAGGAATTTTTGCAAAACTTTGCAAAATTAGATAAATGAACACATCATCATTCGATGATACAGAATCCGGCTTACTTACAAAATCATCTCTCTCCAGCTGCTTGCCTTTTCAATGGCAAGCACATCGCCCTATCAGGCAATAAATTTACAATTTTCCAAATTAGATTTCATTTGAAATTTATAAGGGTTATACTTTTATCGCAACCGTGAAGAGTATGTTGTGTAACCTCCCGGCATGGGTATTGTTTATTTTGTTTGTATTATTGCTGTTATATACTGTGGAAAGGTTTTTGTTCCTCCGTAGCAAAAAGGTAAAATCTCGGCAATTTTTGGATGGCATAATTGCCCTATTAAAAAAGAAACGTTATAATGAAGCTTTAACCATATGCGAAGAATCTCCCGGTACCGTAGCTCTAATGGTAAAAACAGTCCTTGTTTTTAGGGATAAGGGCCCAGATGAATTATCCAACGTTGCCGACGGTATTGCGCTACAAGAAATTCCCTTGCTGGAACGGAGGTTACCGGCCATCCAATTAATCGCAAAAATCGCCCCCATAATAAGCTTTGCCGGAATTTTACAAATTTTGGCAAAAATGTTTGGCTCCATGGCACACACTTCGACGTATTTTTCGTCGAATACCATCGTGTTGTTTATGCAACAGGCGATGATTTTGATATCGTTTGGTTTGCTGCTAAATATTTTGGGAACATTAGCCTATGCTTTTTTGCATGGGCAAGTAAAGCATTTGATCTATAATATGGAATGGAGCTACAATGAAATTTTGTACTACATGGCAAACGCAAAAGAGAATGGCAAAAATATTGACAAAGAGGTTTAGGTTTATGGGGATTTCTCGATTACAGCCCCTTGATACTAGCATGGATATTTTTAATATTTTCAACATTTTGACGCTATTCGGAATACTGTTCCTACTAAACTCTCGCTTTATCCTGTCACCGGGTGTTGAAATCGAATTACCCCAATCTAATGCTTCCACAGCAATGAAAACAATTGGAGTCGTCACCGTGCAATCGGAAAAATTCATAATGTTTAATGGTAATATTTTTACCATAGACTCCCTAAAATATGGCATGAAAACATATCTAGATGCAAAATGTGCTACAAAAGGAGATGAAGATCTAGTCCTTCTCCTGCGTCCCGACAAGTCCCTTCCCTCCAGTGTTTTACTAAACATTTGTGAAATTGCCAGGGATGCTGGCTATACCAATGTTCAAATCGCCACGACT
>JAITBI010000015.1 GCA_031283685.1 Puniceicoccales bacterium
AAGTCAAGCTATAAATGCGATTGTAGTGCAGAATTGTGCATTTGCGGTAAAAATTGTGAGTTTTGAGACAGCAGTCTGCAAAACCTTTATCATCGGTTCGATTCCGATTCGCGCCTCCAAAGTATTAAACGCACAGATAAAGGTACGATTGAGGATGAGAGGAACAAAATAAAATGTTCAAAAAATAGGCATGCAAGGAGAATAAGTGCAAGAAAACTTTCCGTCTATTTCGCCTACTGAGAATCAGGATTTAGGTTTTTGTAAAATTTTAACTCTACAAAATTCAGAAAATGATTGCCTATTTTAGTTTTAGCAACAGGTTTTGAAAAAATTTGAGTTTTATGGAAGAATTACAGGGGAGCGTTTTGATTTTGCAGATTGGAAAGCCGACAGCGGTTACAAATGTAATTTTGGCTGCATTAATCAAAAGAGCATTAAATTTCGATTGTGTCGAAGAAATCTATGGGTGCATGGGAGGTATTTCCAAGTTGTTGAGTGAGCAATTTGTCGATCTGGCTGAGCAACAACAAAAAAACATAGCCAATCTGATTGGGACTCCAGGGGCAGCATTGAAATCTATCCATTGCGACATCACGGAAGCAGCAAAAATAATAGAAGTTTTGCAAAAAAATAACATTCGTTACCTGTTTGTCATAGGTGATGAATCATCCATTGGCATCTGTAAAGAGCTTAACAAATTTGTTCAGGAAAGCAGGTATGAAATGCGTATTATGCTTATTCCCACATCCGATCACAATAGGCTACAGCTGACAGACCATTGTTTAGGGTACGGATCCATGGCAAAGCATTTGGCCATAATGGCTAAAAGTATCATAACCAATGTCCAATCTACACAAACGAGTGGAGCAATAACCATACTAGAATTAAAAGGATGTGATGACGAATGGCTAGTTAGTAGCTTGGCACTGGCTCGATTGCGCAAGGATAGTGCCGATGCTCCACATTTACTCATTCTTTCAAATTTTGACGAAGGAACATTTGTGAAGAACGTTCACCAAACAATACGCAACATTGGGAATTGTGTGATTGTTCTCGGAGATAGGCTGATGTATTCTAAGAAAGAAAATTCTGTTCCACAACACGGCGCAGCAGAGTACATCAAATTTATTTCTAATGCCAATTTTGACGTACAGATAGATTTAATTTCTTTGCACGACTGGGAGTTAACAGCCTGTATGACACTATCGGAAATAGATGTCATAGAATCTGAACTATGTGTCCAAAAAGCATTGGACCTTTCCATCTCCGGAGGAATAAGTGGCAAAATGATCACACTATTGCGCACCGATGGGAATAAGTATTCCGCGGAAGCAAATTGCGTAGATCTTGAAAATATTTCCGATAAGAAAAAAGAATTTCCAGAATCATGGTATATTTATGAAAATATGGCATTGGATATTTCATTTTTCAAATATGCAATGCCGCTAATTGCCGGTGAAGTCAAATGTGCCTATGAGAATGGATTACCAAGTTTTGCCAGGTTAAGATAGGTTCAAAAAATTGTCGTTAATATATGCTGCAAATGCAATCATTGCCGCATTGTCAGCGCTATGATGGCCTAGGGGAAGAACAAGTTTTTTGTTAGATTTTGTTGCAAGGGTTAACATTCTTTTTCGGAGAGTATTGTTATTGGAAACACCTCCGCTAATACCAATGCTTTTACAGGAATTTTTCTCGAGGGCATGGGAAACCTTGGTTACCAGCGTATCGACGATGGCTTCCTGGTACGAAGCACAGATATCGTTGATGTGGGGAACAAAACTTCCTTCGAATTTTTCCAGGAAATACCTCAGACTTGTTTTTAATCCTGAAAAGCTAAATTTCATATCCGATTTACTCGAAAATGCACGGGGAAAGTGGTATTTCTTTGGGTTTCCAGAGCTTGCCAGCTTTTCGATCAAATTTCCACCCGGATATGGCAATCCCAGCAGCCTTGCCCCTTTGTCGAAGGCTTCCCCTGCAGCATCGTCCTGGGTTTCTGCGATCGTTGCCACGGCAAGATTTTCCGATATTTCATATAAGATCGTATTACCCCCAGAGACCAGTAGGCCAAGGTGAGGAAGATATTCTTTCAAACTAGGAAAAAACAATTTCGGGTTCTGGGCATGGATAGGTATAAATGGAGAAAATAGATGTCCATGCAAATGATTAATTTCCCTGACTGGCAGATGCAGAATGAGGGCCAGTGCTCTCGCCACCGCCAGGCCAATGTTTAGACATCCTGGAAGCCCGGGTTCCCTGGTCACGGCAATTAATTTTGCCCCCGATACGCCAAAGTTTTTTAAATCCTTGAGCAGTGAAACGAAATTCTTGACGTGTTCCCGGGAAGCGAGTTCGGGGACAACACCACCGTATTCGGCATGCAATTTTACTTGGGATGAAACTTTTTCAAAGACAACACCAATCTTTTCATCGAATAGGGCGACGGCTGATTCATCGCACGAACTTTCCATACCGATTATCATAAATTTTTCCGGATTGTTAAAAAGTTCTTGTCAATGTCGATTTTATATACAGCGTCCAGGTTAAATTAATTAGATATCTAATAATGGCTAGGTGTGCGAATGGTTCGCAGTCTGGCTAAACGGAGAAAAATATGAGAACTTCAGCGGAGGAATTGTTTGAAGCAGGTGTTCATGTCGGACACCAGAAAAAACGTTGGAACCCCAAAACTCGCCCATACATCTTTGACCATCGTAACGGGATAACAATTATCAATCTTGTAAAGACGTGTGAACAAATAGAAAAAGCGTGTGAGATAGCCAAAAATATCGTTGCCGGCGGAGGTGATATTTGGTTCGTTGGAACTAAGAAACAGGCAAAGGATGTTACAAAAGAGGGAGCAACTTCCGTGGACATGCCATTTTGCGTAAATCGGTGGCTGGGGGGGACTCTAACGAATTTTCAAACGATAGAGTGCAGTTTGAACAAATATAAAAAATTTTTGACCATGGAAGAAAGTGGTGAATTGGCCAAAATGCATAAAAAGGAAGCAGCGGCTGTTCGGCGTAAAATGAACCGTATGCACGCTTCTTTTGAAGGACTAATGCAGATCGAGGAACCACCGGCAGCTCTATTTATTACCGATATAATGCACGAACATATTGCCGTAGCGGAAGCAAAAAAGGTTGGTATTCCCGTATTTGCTATCGTTGATACAAATTCGGACCCTACTCTCGTTGATTATCCAATCATGTGCAACGATGATTCTGCCAAGGCGATAAGGATGATATTGGGGGTGTTCCTTGAAGATGTTCAAGAAGGTATTGCAATCAGGGGCGAACGTAGATCATCGAGGAAAAAGCTATTGTCTACGGATGATATGATAAAGATTGTTCCTGAAGTTTCCATGTCTAAGGAAATCGCCGATGAAATATCGACGAATTTATTAACAAAGACATCGGAAGTTGACAGCGAAGACACAAATTAAGGGAGATTAACATGGCAGAGATTAATGCAAAAATGGTAAATGACTTGCGTCAGCGGTCTGGCGCAGGTATGATGGAGTGCAAGAAAGCCTTGGTAGGGACCCAAGGAGATATGGAAGAAGCGATAGTCCTCCTAAAGAAACGCGGTATTATAAATGCAGCTAAAAAGTCAGAAAGGGAAGCTGCGGAAGGGATTATTCAATCCTACATTCACAATGGTGGCCGTGTAGGGGTTTTACTGGAACTCAACTGTGAAACCGATTTTGTTGCAAAGAACGAAACATTTCAGCAACTCGCAAAAGACATTTGTATGCATATCGCAGCGATGTCGCCTATCTACGTTTCGGCCAGTGATATTCCTCCGGAAGTCGAAACAAGGGAACGTTCCATTGCGGCTGAACAGTGTGCTGGTAAGCCGGCCAATGCCATGGAGAAAATCATCTCTGGGAAATTGGCCAAATGGCATAGTGAAGTATGCTTGTTGGATCAACCATTCATAAAGGCCCAAGAAATTTCAGTGGGAGCATACATTGCCCAATCCGTAGCCGCCATAGGCGAAAACATCAAAGTTGGTCGATTTGTTCGTTACCAAATTGGGTAATTGGTGAAATTTTAGTTTCATGGAGAGGATTTCTCTCTTGGTGGTGTATTTTTGTTATTCAGCATCAGTTGACTTATGAGCGAGGAAACGAATATCGGAAATTTGTGCACAATTTGGAAATTGGTGTAGGTTGTCTAAAATTTTTAGCTTTTGAATTTGCAATTCGGAACGAATTATCGCATTGAAGCTGTGAATAACTAGAGTGTCGTTATTCAAAATTTTTACAGGGTAACAGCGTTTGGCCATGGCTTCTCCCACAATGGATGGCCAGTTTTGATGGATGGTTTGCTGGGGTGTTATTTTTATCACATCGAACTTTTTTAATAGGGTAGATATGGATATACCGATGGGTTTAGCTTTTTTCAAACATGAGATACCTTCTTCCGGCGGCAACCCGCGAAAAGCGGCAATTAAATTACGAATTCTACGGCCAAAAGTTTTCTTCGTTGCCATATCAATCCAATAAAGATTCTAGATTTTTTAGAAAAAAATTGGTCATTGCGATATTGTCAACACCAGTCTTTATGAAGTCATTGAATAGCTCGCTTTTGGAAGCTTGAATCGCCCGCATACGTTCTTCAATTGATTCTTCCGTGATTAGACGGTAGATGGTGGTAATATTTTTTTGACCAATCCTGTGAATTCGTGCTATTGCTTGTTCTTCAACGGCTGGATTCCACCATGGTTCCATCAAAAAGGCGTATTCTGCCGCATGAAGGGTTAGGCCAACACCACCAGCTTTTAAACTAATCAGCATGATCGCACTCCCTTTGGTATTTTGAAAGGTATCAACCAGTGTTTTGCGATTGGAAGTCAACCCTGTTAGAGAGAATATTTTTATCTCCGGCATGCTTCCCACGAGTCTATTTTTTATTTCTTTCAAAAATTCCAGAAACTGGCTGAATACAAGAACTTTTTTCCCCTCAGATACTATTGTTTCCAGTTTCAACATTAGGATATCGATTTTTTGCGAATCCCGGGAATTGTTGTGGCGCAAAGCTTCCGGGAGGATAAATTGCGCACACGCCGCCTGTCGTAAACGGGTAATAGCTGTCAAAATATTCAAACGCATTTTGGAATCGGATGTATTAAAATCCGTCAACCTGGAACGCAAATTATCCCTAATGGCATCATAGGCAAGCTTCTGAGAATGATTCATTTTGCAAGTAATTTCAATTTCATTGCGTTTTGGCAGTTCGATGGCGACGGATTGCTTGGTTCGCCTAATGGTAAACGTTGCAATTTGTTTTTGAAAATTTTGGCGAAAATCTAATTGGCCAATGCTCTCTTGAAACTGTTTATAGCCGCAAAAAAATCCTGGCATTAGGAATTTGAATATGCTCCAAATATCCATCAGGTTATTTTCAATGGGTGTTCCAGTAATGGCTATCCTGAATCGGCCATTGATATTACAACAGGCCAACATTGTTTTGGAACGTGGATTTTTGACATATTGCGCTTCATCCAGAACAATATAGTCAAAGGATAACTTCCGTAATTCCATATTCATTTTATGTACCTGGGCATAGCTGCATAACAGAAAATCAGGTTTTTTTGAAAAATCGTAATATTTGTCAACGGTGGCAAAACCCCTATCGGGAAAGAATTTCTCTATCTCCTTTTGCCAAACGGAAATTACGCTTGAAGGACAAATCACCAGTGAATGTTTGTTCTTCCCATTGGCCCTAATCAGAGACAATACTTGGACGGTTTTCCCAAGCCCCATTTCATCGGCGAGTAAACAGTGACACCCAGCATCTAAAATTGCCTGCATCGCGTAGACGCCATCCCGCTGGTAGTTTTTCAAAAATTCAGGCAATTTAAACTTTACGTTACCCACATCGATGTGGGTAATTTTACATCCTGATGCATCGACCCGAATGTGATGTTGGCTGAGCAATACGTATAGGATGTATTTGCGTAATTTGACCCCGTGGTCACTACAAAATACATGCCGGATGACAGAAATTTGATTGGCGGTTAAAGCAACAGCTCCTATTTTTCCTATGAAAATTAGGCGGCCGTTTGCTTTTAACAGATCAGACATTTTCTGAGAATCAATCAACCCATATTCGGTCTCAATGATCCATTTGATCTCTATGTGTTCTGGATCGATTTCATGGACTTTGGCACAAATATTTGGGAATATGGCCCCCCGCTTTAGAAATATCATTTCGGGAGAGAATTGGACGTAAAAATACTTGTCCCAGACATTGAACTTATCGCCCATTAAATCGATGGCATCCCTTAAGTTTTTCGAACGATAATCCCGATTTGATGTGCAAAATTCAAAATTTGATTTCTTGGCATAAAATAACAAACGCAGCAGAGACATCTTTTTAGTATTGCCTGAGATTACTGTGATAGAACTGCTGCTCTGCATGAAAATCGGTTTTTTTTCAGAGTTATCTAAAAATGCACGCATTACGACGTCATTGTTGCATATGCTAAATTTGACCAAAACGTTTTTTTCAAATTTACTTTTCTTTTGTTTGTCCGTCTTTTTTATGATATCGTCCATGGGAATTTCGTCCTCTGGAAAATCCCTTGGAAGGACGGTATCGTATTCCACATAGTCTACATCTTCCGAGTCTATAAGTTTTGTGATCGCCATCAGGGCGGCGATGGTTACGATTTGGGAAGTAATTTTCAGCTTATTGAGCCTATCGATCGAAGTTTCAAGATGTCCAACACGGTCAAATGCTATGTCAAAATTTATTACTTCTCCGTTAAAATATGCCCCAATGGTAGCTTCGTGTTCTTTCAAAACTATCCTCTTAATTGCCTGTGTGGCAAACACTCCTTTTGCTATGGAACATGGGCGACGACCAAAATATTGTCCCATATCAAATTGGGCCAATTTTTTCTTCCATGACACAAGGGACGCTTTCGTAAATTCGCACTCTGGAATATTAGGCAACATTATGACGGCCATTGACAATAAATGGCTCCAAAGAATTTTGCAAGATAAGACGGCTGTTTTTTACAAAATTTTCGCACACATTGTTCGAAACAGCAGATTTTGCAAATTATCGATGCCGCTTCCTGTCACACAAGATACTTCAATGATGTCGATTTTGTGGGTCCGTTTTAAAATTTTTATATTTTCCCGAGCAGATTCCACATCCATTTTATTGGCAACCACGATGCGCTTTTTATCCAGTAAATTCCCATCATGACATTTGAGTTCTTCCAGTAAAATGGTATAATCGTCGGCCGGCGAACGATTATCGGTGCCAGCCATATCTATTAGGAGCAATAGGGAAGAGCACCGCTCGATGTGTTTCAAAAATCGTAGGCCTAATCCTCGGTTTTCATGGGCACCTCCGATGATCCCCGGAATATCAGCGATAATTACTTTGCCATTGCTACTTTTATCGGCCATAACGCCAATTTGGACATGCAATGTTGTAAATGGATAGTTTGCGACTTTTGGGGTAGCATCGGTCAATATTCCAATCAACGTGGATTTCCCGGCATTGGGAAATCCAATGAGACCAACGTCTGCTATGGCTTTTAGGATAAAATCAAAAATTCCTTCTTCTCCTGGTGTACCCGGTGTCGTATGACGTGGAGCTTGGTTTGTCGACGACTTAAATTTCACGTTTCCTTTACCACCCATACCTCCCTTCAAAACGATGATTTCTTGGCCATGTTGTATCACTTCCGTGACAAAGTTTTTCGTATTTGAATCAATGATGACGGTGCCAATGGGAACCTTCAGAAAACAATGCTTACCATTCCTTCCATGCATTTCACTTCCCATGCCATGCTTACCATTTTCAGCCTTTGCGTGGGGAGTAAATCTATAAACGGATAGGTCGTTAATATTTTCATCACCGACAAGAATTACATCTCCTCCGTTACCCCCATCTCCTCCGTCGGGCCCCCCTTTGGGGATGAATTTTTCACGGCGAAAACTCAAGCACCCATTACCTCCATTACCGGCTTTTAACCGCACATTATGAACTTCATCGACGAACATTTATTTTCCCATGAATAGCAAAGCTCCACTATTGGCATACGTCATTTTTTTGTCAAAACTTTATTGATCTCAATTCTCTTGACTTTTCGTTTCTTTTCCAAAGGAATTAGTAAAAATAGGAAAGAAGGTTAGTTGTTAAAATTTCTCGGGTTGAGGAACAACGACTATATGAGTTTTGCGAAAAAAATACGAATAGATGCATCCCTGTCTAGCATATTAAAAATTATAATTCCGCTGATTCTATCGTGCTTATCGTCCAATTTGATGTTTTTAATAGATCGCCTTATTCTAATGCGGTACTCATTGGATGCGATGAATGCGGCCATGTTGGGTGGCAACTTGGCGGGGTTCTATGCATTTCTTTTGATGGCAATCACAGGAACCACGGAAATTTTTGTCGGGCAATATAATGGTGCCGGCGAGTATGATAAAATTGCTACCCCCGTTTGGCAGATGATATACTTGGTAATATTTGCTGCTATTTTTTATATTCCAGTTGGATATTTTTCAGATTATTTGAACCTGATTCCAGAATGCTACGCTAGGGACGGCGTTGCATACCAACGGCTGCTTACATATTTTTGCTGGATGCCGGGATTAGCGGCCGCATTTACAGGTTTTTTCATCGGCCGTGGGCAAACGAAAATCATCACAATAATTGTTGTTCTAGGAAATCTTATAAATGCCATTTTGGATTATTTGTTGGTTTTTGGGATCAAGGGTGTTGTTCCTAGCCTTGGATGTAAGGGGGCAGCGGAGGCAACAATCATTGCCGAAGCCATACAAATTTTAATCCTCGCAGTGGGCTTTTGGAATTCCAAAAACAGGCAGCGTTTCCATACGGCCGAAAATTGCAAGTTCGACAAGGACATATTTAGAAAGTGTTTAAAAGTTGGCCTACCGATGTCGTTTGGTCGAAGTGCTGAATTACTTGCATGGTATTTGGTACATGCGGCCTTAAGCCGTGTATCAAAAGATTTGGCAACGATTCACGGGATCGCTACGACGGTTTACGTATTGATTGCTTTTATTTGTGATAGTTTATCAAAGGGGACTGCTGCAATTTCTGCTAATTTTATAGGGAAAAAAGATTTGGCATCCATCGGCATGGTGCTCAGAAAATTAATCATCCTGACATTAATTTTGTGTTTCGTCTTCATGTTTCCACTGCTTATTTCTCCCCACTTATTCTGTGACATTCTCGGCACTATAAATGGAGATATTACACATCTATGCCACACATTATCGATAATTTTTAAAATACAGTTTATCAATATAACCATAGAATCCCAGTGTGCTATTTTTTGGGGCACGCTGATATCCGGTGGCGATACAAAATATCTGAATATTATCAACCTAATATGCCTCTGGAGTTTTGTTGTCCTTCCGGTTGCATTGTTGTATGCATTTAACATGCTGAATTCTGCAATAATTGTGCATTTGTTATCCACCTGCTGGATATCTTCCTGCCTGCTGCTAGTGTATAGGCGCTATAAGAGTTTGAAATGGTACAAAATGGTATAAAAGTGTCATCTACGAGAGGTAAAGCCTCAAAGTAATGATTGGCATAGAAAAAAGAAACGGGACCAGGGTATGTTTGGCGACGCTCTTTTTGTGCTGATGCGTGTTGTTTGATTTTCTCATTGACTTTGGGTTTACGAAACTTACAATCTCCTTCCCATGGAGATTAAGGATACACAGGGTAATCAAGAAGTGCAAGATGGCACAAGGGTATTAGATAGCCAATCAATACGTGTTGGTGATGAAAGCCAAGCCATTTTCCAAAGAGAAGAGGTAATTTCGAGTACTCAACTATCTTCGAGGACCGTAAGGTTCAATGTACCATTTCCCAAGTTTTTACCTGGTGGAGATGGATCTCGTGATGAATTGGGTAGAGAAAATTATATAAATGCCTTTAATTCAGCAAAATATCTGCTAGCGAAATATGGAGATCGGCCTGCTGTTAAAAAATATGTCTCACTATTACAATTACCAGCAGATATATTGTCCCGTGATCAGGATGGTCGATTACAGTTACCTGATTCAGCTCCTGAGGGATATTTGGAAAAGCCGTTCACCGCGGATGACCTTCGCAAGCTCGAAAGTCTAGTGATTGAAAGTAATAGCCTTCTAGCAAGCAAAGGTAAGTGTATAGATATGGAGGATGCCCATGGCAGAATAGTGCCCTATGTCCCGCGTCCAGTGCTTGTCGACGGTAGAGAAAATTATATAAATTATCACATGGGGATGAATTATTTGGTGCAAAAATACGGAAGTCGGCCAGTAAATGAAGTACTGACACCACTTATGGTATCCCGGAGATTTAACTGTCCTCGATATCCTCGATTAGAATTAGCTCCTACTCGTAACGAAAATGGTCAAGAACAATTGGAACCCATACCGCAGGGCGATACACCAATGCTGGCAGATAACTTCGATAATGATATGCTCCAAAAATTGGAAAGTTTAATCATCGAACACAGTAAATTTCCAGATAACCCTACCTGGAAAAATATACAACATGTCTTTGATGTTTTCCTATCAGCAAGCCAAACAGCACGAGCAGCGATTTCTCTTTCTGAAGCTGTGGCCACTGTAGATCCAGACATCATCGACAGAGCCGCAAAAGCCTGTTCGCTCGCTAATAGTGCAATAGGGAATTGTAAACTTGGTATTGAAATTGCTTCAAAAGATAAAAGATGTGTCTTGCAAGCTGCTAAAGTTGCTAAAACAGCGGCCCAAACGGAACAAAGAGCGATTTCTCTTTTTAAAGCTGTGTGTACTGGAAGTGGAAATTCAGTCGTTTACACAGCCACGAAAGCCTTTTTACTCGTTAACAGTGTAATTGATGGTTATCTATTGTACCTTGATACATCAGGTAAAGCGGAAGCCGATAAAACTATATCACCTCCGGCAATTTTAAGGGAAGAAGAAAAATTAGTGTACTATGCGGATGAGGAAAACATAGCGCGGGGACACTTCGAAGATTTTTACAATGCAGCAAAATATCTAATAAAAAAATACGGTATCACGTCAATGCCGGTAGATTTCTTAAATGAGTTGAAAGCATTATGCGGTGGAGAAATACCACTTGTTCCCGACGACCAAGGTCAACTACAGTTGGCTAATTCAGTTCCTAATGGGCATAGGGAAGAGCCGTTCACCATGAAAAATTTGGCCAAATTAGAAAATCGAATAACTGGGCAGGAAGGCCGCGAAAAAGCAAAAGTAGTACTCAGAATCGCAGGAGCTGCCATAAGTATAGGAACGGCTGCCGCGACGCTAGGAGCAGGGATTACCATTCCTGGAGCGGTGTCACTTGCAAAAGCAGCCTATGGTGGCGTTCAATTGGCCATCGATCTATTCAAAGACTAAATTTTGGATATCTTAGCACCGCGATAGGTGTTTCTTTTAGGGACAAGGCAGAGTACTCCCAGAGGTGGAAGATATAATTCGAGGGAGTAAGGCCTTCCGTGGAATGGCAAATCATCAGCCAGCTTGCCTCCAAAATTTCCGCGATCCATTCCTCCATATGTTTTGCAATCACTGTTGAAAATTTCCTTCCAGAAACACTTTTCTGGCGAACCAATTCTGTAGTTAATACGCTCAACGGGTGTAAAATTGCAAACAACAATCATTTTACTATCGGCAATGTCTTTCCGAATAAATGCGATGACCGAATTGTCGCAATCGTCGCAGGAGATCCATTCAAAACCCCTAGAATCCATATCGTATTTGGCCAAGAAATCATACCGTCCGTAGATGTTGTTCAGATCGGCTATTAGCTGTTGTATTGCCCTATGGTCCGGGTACTTCAATAGATGCCAATCTAAGCTTTTGTCATACTGCCATTCATTGCTTTGCCCAAATTCACACCCCATGAATAATGTTTTTTTCCCGGGCCATAGCCACATGTACGCATACAGCGCCATTAGGTGCCGTGCTTTTTCTGAAATAGTCGCTCCGGGCATTTTGTATAACATTGAGCGTTTGCCATAGACAATCTCATCATGGGAAATGGAACTGATGAAATTTTCTGAATATTGGTATAGCATTGCAAATGTTAGCTGGTTATGGCCATATTTGCGATAGATTGGGTCCTGGGAAAAATAGTCCAAGGTGTCGTGCATCCACCCCATGTTCCACTTAAAATCAAACCCGAGACCATAATATTTCGTCTTCCTTGTGACACCACTAAAAGAAGTGGATTCCTCGGCTATGGTGATGGTTCCTGGAAACGCTTCGTGGATTACATCGTTCATTTCACGTAAAAATTCAAGGGCTTCGATATTTTCCTTTCCTCCGTAGCAATTGGGCAACCAATTACCACTTTTACGGGAATAATCAAGGTATAGCATGGATGCTACAGCGTCTACACGGACACCATCTATGTGGAATTTTTCGAACCAGTTTAATACGCTTCCAATTAGAAAATTTCGAACTTCGTGGCGCCCGTAGTTGAATACCAGAGTACCCCAATCTTCGTGATGTCTTCGACGTTCGTCTTCATGTTCATAAAGCCGTGTTCCATCAAATTCAGCCAAAGCAAAGGCGTCTTTCGGGAAATGCGCCGGAACCCAATCGATGATTATTCCAATGTTATTGGTGTGTAAATGATCGATCAGCTTCTTAAACTCGAGGGGAGTTCCATAGCGATGTGTTGGGGCAAAGTATCCCGTAACCTGATATCCCCATGATTTGAGAAATGGGTATTCCGTTACCGGCATAAATTCTACGTGGGTAAATCCCATTTTTTTGACATAGTTCGTTAGTTTTTTTGCCAATTCGACATATGTTAGTGGCCGGTCTCCGTCCTCCGGAACACGCATCCACGAATCCAAATGTACTTCATAAATCGTCATGCGGCTGCTATGCCACTGGGTTTCGGCACGTTTTTCCATCCATGCTTTATCATTCCACATAAAATCAGAGGAATCGAAAACGATGGCAGCGTTGTTCGGTGGTCCTTCAAAATAGCTTCCGTAGGGATCGCTTTTCAATACCAATTCATCGCGGGAGTTGATTAATTCATACTTATATTTTGAAAAATTTTCAACGCCGGGAACAAATAGTTCCCAAATTCCAGATGCTCCCAACATTCGCATAGGATAGTAGCGGCCATCCCAATTGTTAAAGTCACCAACCACCGATACGCGTTTAGCATTGGGAGCCCAAACAGCAAAAGCTGTACCCCCAATCCCATTTATTTCACGGACACATGCTCCCAACCGATCGAAAATTCGACGATGCTTTCCTTGGCCAAATAAATGACAGTCGAATGAGCTTATGGTTGGAAGGAACGAATATGGATCATGTTTTAAAATTATATCCTCTTCGTAGGTTTCAATGGCAATTTGATAGGCAAAAATTTCCCTGCGATTTTCAATGAAGACCTCAAAAAATCCACTATCACTGAGCCTCGACATTTCGAATTTTTCATTGGTGAAAACATCAACGACGGCACATCTTTCTGCGTTTTGTAAGTATGTACGTACTACAATACCAACGATGGTGCCATTTCTTGCCACCGCGTGCATACCCAACCTGTCGTGGGGAAGAGCATGCTTGGCACATAGAAATTCATCTAATTCTTCGGGGGATATTATCATCTCAAAAATTTAAGAACTAATCATCGCTAGTACCATCGTCGACGGTCGCATTTGTTCCTTCATTCGAGGAAATTACTTCGACGGGAATTTTAAGTTCCTCAAATCCTGCCGCCGTTAGATATAACATTCCTGATCCCGCAATTCCCCCTTTAATTACCATGCTGGTCGACCGTGCTCCGGCAGGTATGAAAATATCTTTCATGATAACACTATCCGGGATGTTGGTTGTTGCATCTATTTCAATACCTTCCTGGGGAGCGTCAAAATTTATCGTAATCACAAGTACTTGTTTTTCCCCAGATTCTAGGTTGATACTAGATAGGTTGGCATGAAAAGGTACCCGATCGATTTGAAAAATTCCAAGCCCAATATCTCCATTGTCACTGATCAACTTCGCGTGATGTCTATTCCCGTGGCCCAATATTGGCACAACGAAGGACAAAGAATTTGGAGAAACAAAAGTAGTTTCACATGGCACGCCATCTATCTCCACATAATCTTCTTTTTCGAAACCGCGTCCAAGTAGTGTAACTGTTGAACCGGGAACCCCTCTATTACTCTCAAACCCGACAACATACCTGTTTACAATAGTTAAACTATAGAGCTTTGACCGTTCAAACTTCTGACGGAAATTGCCGTTAACCTTTTTTCTGTAATCAACTTCGTAATAATAGTTCACTTTATGCTGGTCAGCCGATCTTATGTAATCGTACGAGTATGCAAAATCGCTATTTTTATCCATTTTATGGATTTCTCCATCGACTACAATCCGTGCCGAATAGCTATTAGGAATAGAGTATGTTCCATCTGGATTAATGGACATTGCAATGGTGTAAATTTCAGAACCATTTTGAGGTATTTGGGCAGGGGTATCATTTACAATCATGGAATTACATCCACCCCCCACAAAAGTGGCGACACATAAAAATATAACCAAGGGCGACTTTACATTATTCATAATAGGTTTCAAAATGCTAAAAATCAAAAATACGTATGCAAGTAAAAGATTCCTAACTTTTCACCCTTCACCTTTTACATTTCGTACATTTCAAACTCAGCTGGTTTCGTGAACGAAAAAATGATTAAAAATTTTCCGATAGCAACTGAATGATCTGTACAAAATCCAGAGGTAATTGTGCTTTTATGGAAGTTGTTTTCCCAGTACACGGGTGATCAAAAACCACTTCCGAAGCGTGCAACATTGCCCGAGGCGAGCTCACTAATTTTGAGAAATTTTTGTCATACCCATAGGTCGTGTCTCCAAGTATAGGGTGGCGCATAGCTGCCATGTGTACCCGAATCTGGTGTGTTCTCCCGGTTAAAATGTTTACCCGCAAATGGGTGAATTGCTGACCAAAAGATTTCAGAACATGCCATCTGGTAATGGCCTCTTTGCCGCTTACTGACACTGTCATTTTAGTTCGCACGAACCTATTCCTTCGTACTGGTAGACTAATCTCCCCGAAGCTTTTGGTAAATGCTCCACAAACAATCGCTTGATATGTTTTTTTGATTTTACGTGCTGCGAACATTTTTACCAAACGCAGGTAAGCCCAGTCTGTTTTAGTGAAAATTATCGCTCCAGTTGTATCCTTATCGAGTCTGTGAACAACCCCCGGCCGCAGTGGATTTCCAAATCCACTCAATCTACAGTGTGACAACACTCCTTCGACCAACGTTGGGGCCGATGTCCCATTGCCCCCGTGAACCACAATGCCAGCCGATTTATTGACGACGATGATGTCTTTATCTTCGAAAAGTATATCCAGTGGCATAGTGACTGGATTAAGCGTGGTATCATTGGGGAGGACCAGCCGCAATGTTATCAATTCTTGCCCACGTAGAACATATTTCGCGGGCATGGGTATCCCTCCAATGAAAACTAAATCTCTGTCGAATGATTTTTTTAGTTGCGTACGGCTAACATCTTGAAAATTTTCACTCAAAAATTTATCGATTCTTTTTCCTTTATCACTGTCCCGAACTACAATTGTTTGTTCGTCGCCTACCATCATATCATTTTAAAATACTCAAGGGCTAAACTAGTACGTAAACTCCCGGATGTCAAAAATACTTTATCTTTCCCTAGGTGTTGCATAATTTGTAGAATTATTAGCAGCCCAAAGGGCAAAATATCCGCACGGGTTTTTGGAACACCATAGGCAATGCGTTCTTCTTTTGTTTTATCCCTCAACATGTTGAACAAACTCCGAACTTCATCATGGGTGATAAAGTTTCGAGTTTTCCCGTTGATCAGGAGGAATGCAACTTTTAGAGTGCCTCCACTACCAATCAGTTCGTACCCTAGTGTGTTTCTGATGTGCACAGGCAATGTATTCAATACATTTTTTATGATTGCCTGAGCCGTTTCGATGTTATGCATTTTGGCTAGGTCAAGTGTGCTGATTGGTAAACTCCAAGTATTTTGTAAAACTTTGTTGAACTTTGCTATTTCCATGCTGCCACACCCAATGTCGAAAGAAATAAATTTTTCCAGTTCCGTAAGATGTCGCGTACTTTTTGCTGCCAATGTGGCTTCTTTTGTCCCGCTAATAATGTGCAGGTTAATCCCTGTCTTTTTTAAAATCTTTTTTTGCAATCTGGAAAAATTCGCTGCTTTCCTGGCAGCCTGGGTGGCAACGGCAATTATTTTGGTAGAATTATGCTCCCGGGCAAGAGCCAAAACTTCCTCAAAAAACCCCGTAGTAACCTTGATCTTATTATCAGAAATATTTGCTCCCATTCTCGAACACAACCTAAATCCTCGGGAGATTCCCCCCAAGGGCGCTACCGAATCTTGGGTACAGGCAAACACAGAAGCTTTCATGGAACCACTGCCAATATCAACGACTGTTATGTTATCATGCATCAAAAATTTTCTAATATTTCTCGACTTGTATTTGTTATTTACATTGAACTTTAAAAAAGTCAATGACAACATGTAAAAATAATGACATTAGATCGCTACCTGACTGTTTCTTTTTAGCACAATTAACATGAAAGCCTTCATGGAATTTCGTGTGAATTCTATGGGAGACGAATGTATGAAGAAAAGGCTTTCCGAAATAAACTTGTCCCACATTGATGTTGACAAAAATACCCATCAAAATTTGCTAAAGCCACATGGTTTTGTAGTACGTTGCCCTCATCGTCTAGCGGCTAGGACATTGGATTCTCATTCCAGAAACCGGGGTTCGATTCCCCGTGGGGGTGCCAGCTGTGAAAGTCGCATAAA
>JAITBI010000010.1 GCA_031283685.1 Puniceicoccales bacterium
TCTATCGTAGGTTATTTTACATTCTCCTTCAGTTTTTCGCTTACCGTCTTCATAAAATTTGATATGCTCCAGATCTCCATTTTGGTTGTTCCGAATTTCAAAATAGGTCTTAAAATCATTTTGTGATCTGATACAGGGGACTAAAAAAAATTCTTCTCCCACAAATAATGATCGGATCGTGTCTAGTTCCATACCCCATTTTTTGCTGTATGGTTCCCACCTGGCATCAAAATTTGAAATATCGATGTGATTCTCCTCAAATATTATGGGGGAATAGTCCGATGCTTTTGTGATGGTAGGGAGACACGAAAGTATAAAAATACTAAAAATCAGAAATCTTCTAAACATATGGCTTGGGAAATATACCAAAAAATATCATTGTCAATTTTTTGAACCCGAAAGGAATATTTTCGAAGAAGTCCCATTACCATGATTCACCTTCAAGGTTCATACCCTGTTCATGCTGTTCTTTCATTTCATATACCCAACGCAGCACCTCAGCTACTGGTTCGATTAATTCTGTAGGAATGAAAGTCATAACTTCCCCAACATCCATAAGAGAATGTGCCAGTGGTACGTTGCGCATGATTGGAATGTTGTTTTCCCGTGCCACCCGTATCATTTCTTCTGCGACGGCTCCCTGCCCAGTTGCCAAAATAATAGGCAAAGAGGATCCTTTATTTTTCATGTTGTAGTATACAGCTACGGCGATATGTTCGGGATTCGTTATCAACACGCTGGACTGTTTTGTCCTTCGGGGAGCATCTTGCTCGATCATTTCGCGGTGTAGCTGCTTTCGCTTTCCCTTAATTTGTGGATCTCCTTCCATTTCCTTATACTCCCGTTTTACCTCATCCTTAGACATTTTCATTTTTTCCATAAAATTTCGCTTTTGAAAGACAAAATCGATACACGCAACCACAACGTATGCAAAGATCACATTGTATGCAAATCGTTTCATTATTGGTCCCAAGATATTGAGCACCCCCTTGAGACCATAAAATGGCAACAGAAGCAAATCTCGGATTAGGTTTTTTATGACCATGTAAATCAATATACCCAAGAATATTATTTTTAGAGCCGATTTTAAAAATTCGAAAAGGTTTTTTTTCGAAAAAATTTGTTTAATTTTTTCCGCAGGATTAAGTTTTTTAAAATCCGGCTTTACTGTTTCGAAAGTGAGCAGAAAACCAATTTGAGCACAATTTGCAATCACGGCCATGATCATGCAAATCCCAATTGCAGGCAATACGCTACTGATCATTTGCTTAAAAATCCCAACGATAACATTAGAATAGGCCATTCTAAAATCTTCCGACAGGTAGCCTAGGGGGAACACAAGCATATCTCCTATGGCCTTTACGTGACTGGACCATCCAATACCTACGTATGCATACAAACCTATTAGCAGGGATGTGGAAACTACATCTGTACTTTTAGACACTTGGCCTTTTTTTCTAGCATCCCGCAGCTTCTTCGGCGTGGGCATTTCTGTCTTTTCACCACTCATCTATCTAACAAAAATCTTAACAAATTCTGCAAGTTTACTTTTGGATGTAAAATATAACTCGAAGAAATGGTTCAATATGGACAAATACATAAACAAAAACATCATCGACAACCAACTTTTTACCGGCATTGCTAGGAAGAAAACATTAAGCTGGGGAGCAAATCTGTTGACCATGCCAAGCCCAAATTCTGCCAAGAACAAAACTATTAATATGGGAGCTGCCAAGGAAAACATCACAGCCATCAAATCCTTTATTAGATCCATAAAAAATACCACAAATCCCGCCTCAAACTTCGGAAAGTATGAAAATACTGGCCACACCTGATACGTCTTATATATGAGATCCAAAAAAAACAAAAATCCGCCAGCGGAAAAAAATGCCACCGACATCATTTGTATCAAAAAACTTCCCATGAGCGACGTTTGGGAACCTGCCATCGGGTCAAATATCGTTGCCATCGATGACCCGCGTTGAACATCGACTATAAAACCAACTCCTTCCGCCGTATAGAAAATAAAACTTGTGACAAATCCCAAAATAATCCCTATGATAGTTTCTTTTATCAGCAGTCCACCCATGGTCAGGATGGCAAGTTCTCCCTGCGGCAGCGTTGGAAATACCAAACAGAATAATGGCAAAGACAGTGACAATATGGTTACATTTCGTCCGGTTCCTACCACAAACTGGCGTGAAAAAAATGGAGCTACTGCCAATGATGCCCCTAATCGTGCCATTGCTATAATTATCAATACGCATGCACTTGATATTTCCTTTATCGGCGCATCCATGATCTACCCATTACTTGGTTAACACTGGAAATTCATCGAACAAATAAGTAGTGAATTCCAAAATTTCACCACCTATCCAGTGAGTGGTTAAGGCTAATACTACGATTACAAATATCAACTTTACCGCAAATCCCAGTGTTTGTTCTTGAACCTGAGTCAATGCTTGCAGTAGGCTAATAAGTAACCCCACTATCGTGGCTATCAAAATCGGCGGCATCGATAGAACCAACACCAAAATCATCGCCTTAGATGTTACACTCAAAATAAATGACTCATGCATAAGCTTACACTAAAGTCATGCCATTTAAGCAAAAATTTTAGGATAGACAATCTTTAATATTTGAAATCTTTGATGGCAAATCCTGCCCGTTTGCCAAAAGACTTCATTGTTAGAAAAACAGTCTACTAATCAGAAAATTTAATGGAAGATTTGTGCTATTTGCTAAGATTCGAATTATCTTGAACTTTTAGCATATTCACATTTTCTCAGCTATGGAAATGACCTATAACAGAGATAATCCATTTACCGCACCTTTAAAATTTCGGAGGAGGTTGAATAACCCGGCAAGCGATAAAAACGTTCAACATCTAGTTTTCGATGTGAGCAATAGCGACATATCCTACAAATGCGGTGATTCGATTGCTGTATTCCCCAAAAATAATGAGAATGAAACGACTGAAATTTTGCATCTGTTAAAAATAGCCTCCGAAACACAGGTTAAGCTCCCTTTCCGAGGTGAAAAAATATCGATTTTTTCCGCTCTACGGGAATACCTTTGCATAACCAATTTGTCCGATCAATTTTGGAAATGGCTTGGAGAAATCGAAACAGGTTCCGACATGGGTTCATTCATTAATGACAAAATACTCCATTCCGATCCGGAATGTCAGGTTTTGGCAAAATCATATTCGCTGTTGGAAATTTTAAAAAAATTCGACGGCCATTGTAAAGTAGAACCAAGCGAGTTGGTATCCAAATTACGCCGTTTAATGCCGCGGCTATACTCCATTGCATCATCTCCTCTTGTTGACCAAAATGAAATACACATTGTCGTTGGGGTTGTTAGTTATACAAATGCCATTGGAAATAAAAGAAACGGTATTGCGTCAAATTATTTGACCAACAATGCAAACATTGGGGAAGGCATCAAGGTCTTTGTGGTAAATTCCATGTTTGCCTTGCCAATAAATACCAAGTCGAATATCATAATGGTTGGCCCGGGAACTGGAATTGCGCCGTTCAGGGGATTTTTACAAGAGAGACAGTGCATGGTAAACAAAGGTGATAAAGTCGGGAAAAGCTGGCTATTTTTCGGTGACAGAAATCAGGCGATGGATTTTTTATTTGAGGAAGAATTACAAACTTTTAAAAATTCTGGCATTTTAACAAATCTGAATTTGGCCTTTTCGAGGGATCAGGAAAATAAAATATATGTTCAGGATAGAATTTGGGAACGTCGCAAAGAACTCTGGTCGTGGATTTCCGATGGAGCCTATGTTTATATCTGCGGAAATGCATCTAAAATGGCCGTGGATGTCGAGAATACCCTAAAGAAAATAGCCATGGAACTCGGAAACTTTAGCGAGGATGAGACCAATGTTTTTTTCAAGTCGCTAAAGGACAATCGACGCTATCAGAAGGACGTTTATTAGTCTACCTCCCGTATCGACGGATCGATTTCTTTGTCAAAATTTATCCCGTTGGTGAAACTTTCTGTAGTCAGACAAGAGGCGCTTTTTGTCGACAGCCGTATAAATTTGGGTAGTGGAAATATCCGCATGTCCTAGCATTTCCTGTATGGAACGCAGATCTGCTCCATTTTCTAATAGGTGCGTAGCAAAGGAATGGCGCAAGGTATGTGGAGTTACGGATTTTTCTATTCCTGCTAGTTTTATGTATTTTTTAAGGTGCATCCACACGGTTTTTCTGGATAATTTGCGACCTCTTATCCCTATGAAGAATGTGCTATCCGTTTTAGATTTTACGAGTTTTGGACGGGCGACGGTTAGGTACCGTTCCAGCTTTGATTTGGCAATGGACCCAAAGGGAACACTCCTTTCCTTCGCCCCTTTACCGTACACTCTCAGAAAACAATTTTCAAAATCGACGGCCTGAATTTTAATATCACACAATTCGGACACTCTTAGGCCGCTGCTGTAAATCAATTCAAACATTGCGTTGTCCCGCATGGCCAGCGGAGATTGTTCTCCACTTAATTCCAAAATTTTTGATACTTCCTCCGACGTCAATGTGTCCGGTAATTTTCGCATACAGCGGGGACGTTTCAACTGTTTGGCAACGTCCAAATTTGCCATGTTTCGGGCTTTGGCAAATTTAGCAAATGATCGCAAAGCGGACAACTTTCTTGCCACCGTGGCCGACGAACACCCAGATTTGTCTAGAAACGCTAGCCATTGGCGCAGTATTTCCAATGAAACTTCTGACCAACTTTTTAGAGCATGCTTCGAAAAAAAATCCACAAGGGCAAATAGGTCATTTTCGTAGCTTGCTACAGTATTTTTGCTACTTCCCTTTTCCAATTCCAGGTATACGAAGAAGGCATCGATATCTCCTTTCAAAACTGATGGTGTTTCATCCATCGGACTTTAAAATGCTTAGCTTGGCACGAAAATTTTCTTTCAATATTGACTGTACTTCGGATGGTAACCGTGATTTCTTTTTTTCGGAGTCATCATCGGAAGTGGTAATAGGATGATTCTTCACGTTTTCAGATTTTAATGCTCGAATGTCTTGTAGGATGGCATCGATAGCACGGGATTGTCCCCGTTCAGCAGCTTTCAATAGGGTAGTTTCAAAATTTATAGTCTCAGAAATTCCGGTTTTGACGGATTCCTTTGATCGGTGAATTTCTTCCAATATCCGAACCATGCGGTCGGGGTAATTACCATCCCCATCCAAAATACTTTCCAATTGTTCGTAGATTCTCGCTTCCACGTCACATAAAACCCTGTACATGTCACAATTTTGTGATGAGATTTCATGGGAAATTTTTATGAGCTTTTTATAGTCGCCGTAGTAAATGCTACTAATTATGCCATCGATTGTATTATCGTCGGCTAACCCATAGGCAAGGTTTATTGCTTCTGCGGTTATTTCATTTCCACAAAAAGTTGCCATTCGGTCAAGGATCGATTCCGCATCTCTGACGCCGCCATTGGCGAGGCGAGCAATTATAAGGAGTGAATCTTTGGAGATTTTTATTCCTTCGCTCTGAGCAATGGCAGATAATTTTTCAGCCAAGGTGGCAATTGGTACGGGCCGAAAGGAAAACCGTTGGCATCGGGACGTTATGGTTGGCAAAACTTTGTGGGCCTCGGTGGTGGCAAAGATAAATTTTACGTGAGCTGGTGGTTCTTCGAGAGTTTTGAGTAACGCATTAAAGGCAGCATTTGATAGCATATGCACCTCGTCGATGATGTATATTTTATATTTGCATGAGATGGGAGCATATCGGCATTCTTCGCGAAGATCTCGAATCTGTTCGACGGAATTATTTGATGCTCCATCGATTTCTATAACATCCAAGCAGTTTCCTGATGCTATGGAGCGTGAAATTTCATCGTTAGGGTCGAAATCTACGGAAGGTCTACCGTTGGCATTTAGAGCCATGGCTAGTAGACGGGCGGTAGTAGTTTTCCCCGTTCCCCGAGGCCCAACGAATAGGTAGGCATGGGCGACACGATCCATATTTATGGCATTGGTTAATGTCCTAACGATGTGATCCTGTCCAATGATCTCTTTAAAAGTTTTCGGACGCCAGCGAAGAGCAATTACCCGGTATTGGTTTTGGCTTTTGTCTAAATTTCCTTCCACAAAACTTTTTTGCATAGAATCCTATGCTATGCAAATCCTGCAAGTTATCTTTCCAAAGTAAAGTGATATCAAAATGCTCCGCAGGGAAATTTTTGGAGGAAAGCTATGGCCAAGTTCGCAGGCCCGATTTCAAACGTAATTGCCGTCCCAATATCCCTAATTTGGAACGAAATTTTATGAACATTCATTGGAAAATGTGATGGGGGGATCAAAATTTTTATGAAAAATTTTGATCCACTGCTGCCTTCCGCTGGAACAGTACTCAGGGCATATTTTGCATTTTTTCCTAACCAAATTTTCCATAATATTATTGACTGTGGGGGAAAATGGGAGATACTGTTTAGAAGTGGTGATTTTAGGTGAATAGGTGAAAATGTTGCAAAACTCAAATAACATTTATGTAGGTGAGCATCGGCGCAGTCCCGACGAGAAGGGTAGGGTATTATTACCGGCGAAATGGAGATTTGGGTCTGAACAACATGAAGTGTACATTGCCATCCCAAATCCGTCCGGATGCATAATCGTTTATCCTCCCAAAATGGTAGAAAAATTGAGAGAAAAAGCTTCCAATGTAAGCCTAGGAGATAAAAAGGGTCAAAAAACCCTCACGAAACTTTTTTCGAAGGCTGACCAGCTTACCTGTGATAGCCAAGGGAGAATTCTGCTCAATCAAATGCTTTGTACTCACGGAGGATTAAATAAGGAAATCCTGATGGTGGGTAATTTTATAACTTTTAGCATCTGGGATCCAGTAAGGTACGAAAAATATTTAGGTAAAAATGATGATGACGATGACGAAATCAGCGTAATTTTAACACAGCTTGGATTATGATAGAAGAGGCACAGTTACCATTATCCCATTGTCCGGTTCTTTTGGACGATGTTGTAAAATGGTTGAACCCGTCCAGAGGTGGACAGTTTTTGGACTGTACATTCGGAGGTGGAGGACATAGCGAAGCCTTATTGCAGGCCAATGAAAAGAACTTTGTCTACGCCATCGACTGCGATCCAAGTGCTAAACAACGAGCTCAAAAGTTTTCGCTGATCCACGGTAACTTTAGATTTTATCAGGTTAATTTTGCCGAGGTTGGTTGTCTACGTGTGCCCCCATTGGATGGTATTGTAATGGATTTAGGAGTTTCATCTTTCCAACTTGATGATGAAAATAGGGGATTTTCTTTTAAATATCACACCCCATTGGACATGCGCATGGATAACAGCCATGGGATTACGGCAGCGGACTTTCTGTATAAGGCCAGTGAACGGGAATTGGTAACAGCCATTCGGGATTACGGAGAGGAGGAATATTGGAAAAAAATTATCTCTGTCATTTTGGACAACAGAAAAAGTCCGGATATGAAATATGCTGACAGTTTTGCTAAAATCGTTTCTGGCTGTATTCCAAAGAAAAAGGGACAAAAAATTCATCCGGCCACCAAATCATTTCAAGGGATAAGAATTTTCATCAACGACGAATTAGGTTCTTTAGAAGCGGCACTGCCCATTTTGTTCGACAAATTAGCGATAGGTGGGAGATTAGCCGTAATCAGTTTTCATTCCCTAGAAGACAAGATCGTTAAAAAGTTTTTTAACCAAATGGCCGGGAAAACGGTCGACAAATTCGATAGTCAATCCCAACAAGATCGGGTTTCCTATGCTAATATTTTAACGAAAAAACCAATTACTTCCGATGGGCCTGAAATTGGCTGTAACCCGCGCAGCCGATCTGCCAAACTACGCATTTTAGAGAAAACACGCCGCATACTAGATTGAATATGAAAAATAAGACAGATAGATTTTTTCAAGTTTGTACATTGCTGTGCATAGGCAGTGTTTTCATGTCATTTTTCCTGTCTTTGTTTTTGGTTAAAGCGAGGCAAAACATAATATCATGTGGGCGAAAAATATCAGAATATGAGCGAGTCGTATCCCTATATGTCGCAAAAAACACGGAATTGGATACAAAAATTCTGAAACTTAGTTCTGCCCAGTCTTTACGTGAATTCATCGAAGCAAATGGTCTTGTGATGGCAAATATACACAACACGATAAAAGTATCAAAAACAGATGTCAATTTTTATGCTCTAAACCATTCGGTTAACAAAGTTGCAAATCAGTTTTCCCGGGAAAAATTTCCGAAACAAACTAATCTAACCATGCGTAATTAATAAAAATACGACAATTGTAGTAGTAAAACGCACCATCCTCTAGCGGTGCGTTTTCAATTTATGGTACCTGGAAAAATGGATAACGTTTGTTAAAGTTATACTTTACTTAGGAATTGATCTTCGTAGCTTCAGCTTCAATAGGATGAGACAGCATACAATTTTTCGAGAATCTTCGATCTCAGGTACGTCATTGCACATAGGCCAGCATGTAACGATGACCATAAGACCCGCAGAGCCGAACACCGGCATAGTCTTTAGAAGAATTGACTTGGTTGGAAAGCCTGAAATTGTTCCCAACGTCGCGAATTTAGGGGAATTGGTCCGTGCGACGTCACTGGTATCAGGTGGTGTTACGATTTGTACCGTTGAGCATATTCTTTCCGCCCTATATGCTATGAAAATCGACAATGCCATCATTGAATTGAATGGGGATGAACCTCCTATTTTAGATGGTTCTGCGAAACATTTTTTAAATTTAATATTACAGGCAGAGACGGTAGAACAGGATGCCGAAAGGAAAGTTTTTGAACTCAGAGAACCTATAACCGTTACGAAGGGGAACCGTTCTCTAGTGGCATTGCCCTACGACGGCTTAAAAATAACAGCGACCCTCGTGGATGACCATGGACTGTATACGCAACATCTCTCGATAGACGTTGATTCGGAATCATTTATTGCCGAGATCGCTCCAGCAAGGACTTTTGTACATTACGAAGATATTGAAGACCTGTTAAAAATAGGACGATTACGAGGGGGGACCATAGATTCTGCGATAGTGATCAAAGGCGAGCAAATTTTGTCGAAGGAACCGTTGAGATTCAAAGATGAGTTTGTTAGGCATAAAATCTTGGACATAATCGGAGATATTTCTCTGGTTGGGCTCCCACTGAAAGCTCATATTATTGCCATTCGCCCAGGACACTCGATGAATGCCGAGTTGACAAAGGCAATATATGCCCAAAGAAAACTAATCGAATCTGGTCAAAAGTTGCTTCCCAAATCCCCTGCCGGTCCACTTGTTAGTTTGAACATTGGGTTCGACATTAACAAAATCTTGAATTTGTTACCGCACAGGTATCCATTCATTATGATTGATAGGGTTACCAAAGTTATAGGGCAAGATGAACTTTATGCCATAAAAAATGTTACAATCAACGAACCATACTTTGTTGGACACTTTCCTGGACAACCGGTTATGCCTGGTGTGTTACAACTCGAAGCGATGGCACAGGCAGCTGGCGTTTTAATGCTAAATAATATCAGCCCTGAAAATAATAAAATAGCCTATTTCATGAGTTGTGACAAGGTTAAGTTTCGCCAGGCGGTAACCCCTGGAGATCAACTTGAGGTACATGTCAAATTGCTCAAGCAAAAAGGGGGTAAAATAGGTGTTGCAGAGGCAACGTGTGGGGTAGGGGACAAGGTAGTTTCGTCGGCCCAATTAATGTTTATGCTCATAGGGACCAGGGAGTAGCTATGTCAATATTTATTCATCCAACCGCAATAGTTGAAAAGGAGGCTCAGTTGGCCAATGATGTTTGCGTTGATGCCTATGCCTATGTCGGAAAAATGGTGTCACTTGGTAAGGGAACACATGTTTGTCACCATGCCACCGTGGATGGCAGAACCCAAATGGGGGAAAATAACAAAATTTACCCATACGCATACATTGGGGGACCGACCCAAGATTTAAAGTATACAGGAGGATTCCCTGGCCTAAAAATAGGCAACAATAATACATTTCGGGAGTATTTTACAGTACACACGGCCACGAAAGAAGAAAGCGAGACAGTTTTAGGTAACGACAATATATTCCTTGCCTATGCCCATGTTGCCCACGATTGTATCGTGGGTAATAACGTAATAATGGGTAGCCAAGCTGCCCTAGGCGGGCATGTTGTTCTCCATGATTTTACAAACATTGGGTGGAGTGCGGGCATACATCAATTTTGTAGAATTGGTAAATATTCGATGATTGGTGCCTCATCGAAAAACACACAGGATGTTCCTCCCTACATGTTGGCTGATGGCAATCCTTCAAGGGTTAGGTACCCAAACGTTGTGAATTTGCAGAGGAATAATTTTTCCGACCAACAGATTTCCCAGGTAAAGAAAATATTCAAAATTTTCTATCTAAGTGGATTAAACAAGACGCAAGCCATTGAAAAAATTAAGTCTGAAG
Organism: Puniceicoccales bacterium; assembly: GCA_031283685.1. GTDB lineage: Bacteria > Verrucomicrobiota > Verrucomicrobiia > Opitutales > JAIRKQ01 > JAIRKQ01. The sequence goes on from JAITBI010000010.1 coordinate 10,485, forward strand.
TCACTATGTCCGATTTGCTGGATGAGTTTTTCAGTTTCATAGATTCTACTTCTCGCGGATTTGCATAAAATTCGTAAATTAATATGTTGCCTTTTTTAAGGTATTTACTAACCTCAAGGTCCCGAAAGGAGATTAGTATATGAAATGGAGAGATTTTATGGGCGATGGTGAAGTCGAACTACGGGTTCCAGCTGAAAATGCAACCTACAACGTCTTCAAATACGAAATCGATGAAAAAGTTTCCGTTCAGGATGAAAAATTTAACGAGGCCCTATCTTCGTTTGAAGGAAATACAGAAATCTATTGCGATTGGTTACAAATATTGGCAGAAAACTAATCTCTAGCCATTAGCTAACTGTTGCTAGGCTTAGCTTTCCTTCTTCATAGAAGAGGAAAAGAAAAATGCAGATGGGATATTGATTTATGTAATCCCATCGTATGAAGTTTTTTCTAAGTATAGTGGCGGAGAAAGAGGGATTCGAACCCTCGGACCCCGTTTTGTGAGATCACCTTCTTAGCAGGAAGGCGCTTTCGACCACTCAGCCATTTCTCCACTGCCATCAGCAGGAATAAATAAAATGTTCAATTGTGCAAGTACAAGTAATATAATATTTGAAGACGTTTCATTACATGAGCCTGCTTTATCGTTTTTTACGGCCACGAAACTAATCTTTATAAAAAAGGCTGAACTAGTCGATATGCTTAAAATAATAGTTCGTTTTTTTGCCGAACAGTCCGCATAGCCATCCCAAAGAAGCTGTTATATATAGAATAGCAGCGGCAGGAGGTCTGGTTCCTCCAAGTAACAGGAAAGGCAAAATCAGGCATCTCCATGCAATGCTTAATATTTCTTTCAGTGTGCGTTTCCCCATCCCAAAGCTGTAATGTCTAGCCACCATTGCGTCAGTAATCCCAGTACCAAACCATCGTTTTAGCAGGTATTTAAACGTACTTCTTTCCTTGGAAAATTTTTCAATTACGATAGCCTGAGGAGCGGATCTAAATTTTGCTCCCTGAAATAGGGCATCAAATGAAAATACTAAATCTTCCCGTCCTGAAAAATTGAAAGCATTATCAAATCGTATATTTCTTCCCTTGGGGTCTACTAAATTAGTTGAAAATAGGCAATTGTTGGTAGGTAATAACTTAACGGAAATATTTGCAGGTTCTTTAGAATTAGGCCAAAGTTTTTTGACAAGGTCTGATGAATTCATCGGGAGTAGCCTATAGACCGTCCCGGCGACACCATCGGATCCTGACTCTTTGAATACCTTATATAACTCTACGAGCCACTCCCGTGCTACAATTTCATCATCATCGAACATGGCAATGGCTGTTGCACGCAATTTTAATGCTTCTTCTATTACTCGATTCCTAACATGGGCAAGCCCTCGATTCTTTTCCATAAAATAATAACATTTGAATGGCATATCATGGATATAAGCATCGAAAATATATTTTGCTCCTTCATTTTTATCGTTGTCAACCAGGATAAATTCAACTTCCGTCCCTTCTGGGATATCGATTTGCGCTAGACTATCCAACGCTTCTTTTAAAGGTTCATGGCGATTAAAAGTGCACAATCCAATGACAATCCTATCGTTAGAGTCTCCCATTTCCCATTTCTTTCTATTCAGCGTCTGCCTTCATTTTCTTCGTGTGAAGAGTGAGAAGCAATAAAAATTTTATCAGCATCCACTTTGGGAGGAACAAACCGCTTATTACCATCGGCAGTTACCAATGCGACATTCGAATTCATATGCTTTTCTATAGAAGATTTCCAAAGAATATCTTTTGCTTCTTCATTGGCGGGATCTAATTCTATGGCTTCTTTTGCAATTTTGGCAGCCTGATCAAATATTTTTTCATTGAGGTATGATTGTGCTATGACAATTAAATCTTCCAGTTCAACCCCCATTTCAATTATTTTTTTTGCCACAAATATCACCAATTTGCAATATCCAGCCCTGTAGGCTGCATATAAAATATTTCTAAGGGCAAATTTATTCGATGGAGTGATATCCAGCAAATTTTCAGCGGCATTAATTACTTGTTCATAATTTCCTTTTGCCTTGCAAATTAATAGTTTTATGGCGAAAAAAATAAACTTAATCCCATCGAACACGGAAATGGAAACGGGAAATTTTTCCCTTAGTTCATGCATTGCTGTTCTTGCTGCAACATCTTGAGGGTTAATAGCCAAGGCTTCGTTGTACAAAAATTTAGCGTAGATAAAATCATCGTCATTAATGGCTTTTTGTGCCCTTGTTAAAATGTCATTTTCTGTCTCTTCCTCTTGCATGATTTACAAAATTGAAGCCGAAATTCCATTATCCTTCATGCGGTCAATTATAGATCTTTTCAAATCTTTCCAAGCATCGTTGACTATTTCCTGATCCGGTGCTTCAACCAATACCCGCAACTTTGATTCGGTACCGGAATATCGAACTAATACGCGGTGAGGAGGTGGTAATTTTGAATCTATCTTTTCGATATCCTCATTTAGACCTTTAATATCCGAAAGTGGTATCTTAGTATTCACAAACACATTAAAAGATTTTTGAGGAAATAAGACAATCTTTGTTTTTAGTTCAGACAACCTAATATTATTTCTGGTAACAATATCTAACACAAGTAATGCTGCTGCTATGCCATCTCCGACGGGAGAAATCTTTCTAAAAATTAAATGCCCTGAATCCTCTCCTCCGAAATAACAGTCATTTTGTATCATCGTTTGATAAACATTTCTGTCACCAACATCGCATCGAATAACACTTATGCCCATGGCTTGTAAATATTTGTCGAGCCCTAAGTTGCTTTGGATTGTGGTTACCATTGACTTATTCGGCAACGCATTGGTTTTCAACAAGTGACTTGCTACCATACCCAGAAGAATATCTCCATTGATTTTTTCTCCAATTTCATCGAAAATTACTACCCGATCGCCATCACCATCGTGGGCGATCCCAATGATAGCTTGCTTTTGTCGCATTACAGTTGCCAATGCTTCAGGATGCTCAGTACCACAAGCGTCATTGATATTTTCTCCATTCGGATGATTTCCTATCTGGATTAGTTGAGCTCCGAAACATTCGAAGATCTCTTTTGCTACTTCATAGGTCGCACCATTAGCAGAATCCAAAGCAATTGCTGTTTTAGAGAGTGCTCCAGTTGGCAAAAAATTTCTGTATTGGATACAGTAATTTTGTTTTGCTTTACCGTGAAATTCTATCACCTGCGGCCTTTGGGGAGTAACGTTGGCAATATTTTCTAATATTTGCTCCAGCTCTTCTTCTTCCGTGATCGTAAATTTTTCCCCCATTGCGTTGAAAAATTTTATACCGTTATCACTTGCTGGATTGTGGGATGCGGTAATTGCAATGCCAACGTTCGACTTTGTGTACTGTGCCATTTTTGCAATGGCTGGGGTTGGTAAAATGCCGCAATCGAACACTTTGACGTCTTTTGAAAATCCTCCAATAAACGCTTTTTGCAATACAATTCCTGATTTTCTGGTATCCCGCCCCACACAAATGGACAAATTTTCCCTATTATGTTTTTTGATCGCAAATCGTTCAATCGCCTTTGCTAATCTACGGAAAAATTCTTCACAGATTGGCCCTGTTCCAAAATTTCCTCTTATGCCATCTGTTCCAAAATATTTCATTGGCTAAAATAACCTGATGCTGCAAGTAAAACGATTCGTTTTACTTTGAAAAGTTAAGATGTATGTACCATCCTATTTTAAAATGATAGCTTGGTATTTTTTGTCCCGCAGATTGGACATTCGCAAACTTCAACATCCGATTTGTTTAGGTAAAATTCTCCACATTTTTTACACCAAAACAGTCGATTGTTTCCTTTTAGATATAATGCCTTTTCACTAACTTCGATTATTAGCAATGCCAACACCATGGCACTACTTGATAAAAGAAAAGAAAAGTCGCAAAAAATCATACAATTTTGTTTATTTTTTCTTGGTAGTTTTTTTCTTGGTGGTAGTAGCTTTTGGTACACTTTTGTCGGGCGTGGTTGTTGTTTCCTCCTCAATTACATCGGAAACTATCTTTTGTTCCTGTTTGGATTTTTTGGATGGAGTGGATTTCTTTGTCTTTGCAGTATTTCGCTTCTTCGACTTAGTATAGCCAACATCATCACCAAGGACCAACTCTATGATAGCAATTTTAGCAGCATCACCCGTCCGCGGCATAAGTTTATAAATCCGTGAATACCCACCATTTCTTTTAACAAATTCACTCGCCCTATCATTAAACAAAATAGCCACGGCATCTTCATCTTTTACTCGAGTAATTGCTAAACGACGATAGTGTAACTTCTGGGCCGAATCCTCTGCTAGATAGGCTTTTTTGGCCATTGTGATTATTTTTTCGACAAACGGGCGTAGTGCTTTTGCTTTAGCCAAAGTGGTTTCTATTTTCCCATGGCGCAACAGCGCTGATGCCAAGTTTGCCATCAGGGCCTCGCGATGTTCTTTTGTACAACCCAATAAAAATCTATGTTTTCCGTGACGCATCTTCTCCTTAAAGCTATGTTAAAATTGAATCCTACCTATCTAGTAGACGCTCTTCTATTTTCATTCCGAGCGAGAGCCCAATCTCCTCCATTTTTTCTTTGATCTCATTCAAAGATTTTTTACCAAAATTTCTATACCTCAACATTTCAGCTTCCGTTTTCATAACCAACTCACCGACTGTCATAATATTAGCATTGTTTAGACAATTGGCAGCACGAACGGACAGCTCGATCTCATTGACACTCATGTTAAGAAGCTTATGGAGGCGGTTTTGGTCATCATCGGCTTCCTTACTAGCATCTTCAAAGGCTATATCTCCTGAAGCGGCCGTATCGAATACGTCCAAATGTCGTCGTAAAACAGTGGCAGCTTCTTTAAGAGCTTCGGAAGGTGTAACCCTTCCATCGGTCCAAATTTCTAAAATCAACTTATCATAGTCTGTGATTTGGCCAACACGGGTATCTTCGACGGTATACTTGGCAAGAGTGACCGGACTGAACAATGCATCCACAGGAAGAAGTCCTATTTCTGTTCGCCGCTCATGTTGCGATCCAAGAAAGTATCCACGACCAACCCGTAATTCAAGCTGTGCAGTAAATTTCTGTTTTTTGTCCAAGGTGCAAATGACCTGATCTGGATTTAAGATCTCAAATGCTCCATCACCGACGATGTCACTGGCAAGCACAGACCCTTCACGATTAGCGTCAATGTTGAGAATAAGTGGCTCATTACCTTCTTTTTTGAATAAAATCCTTTTTATATTTAGAATGATATCTGTGATATCTTCTTTTATGCCAGGGACACTTTGAAATTCATGGCTAACGCCATCTATTGTAATAGCAACAACCGCAGCTCCTTCTATGGAACCTAGTAGAATCCTACGCAATGCATTGCCAAGGCTATGGGCGAAACCTGCCTCAAATGGTTCAGCAACAAACATAGCATAGGTATCTGTGGCGGTTTGTTCAACCTTATACAGCTTATCAGGCAATTCAAATTGATGCAACACCTTCATAAAAATTTTCCAAAAAATTAAAAATTAACGACTATAAAATTCAACGATGAGTTGTTCATTTATTTCCTGCGAAATTTCTTCACGCTCTGGTTCGCGGTTTACCATACCACGTAACAATGCTGAATTGAACTCAAGCCATGCGGGAACACTACGGGCACGGTTTAATTCGCAATTACGCACAACAATTTGCCGGGATGAAGATCTTTCGGCAATTTCTACAACTTCGCCGGCCTTACAAATGTAACTTGGAATGTTAACTTTTTTCCCATTTATACGCACATGGCCATGGGTCACAAACTGCCTAGCTGCAGCACGACTCCTTGCAATTCCAAAATTATAAATAACATTATCCAATCTCATTTCGAGCAATTTCAAAAAAGCAACCCCTGTGATCCCAGGCCGGCCTTTGGCAACCTCAAAATATAACCGAAATTGTTTTTCCGTTAAACCATACATGTAGCGGACTTTTTGTTTTTCCATAAGCCCAATCGAATAATCTGAAACCTTGCGACGTAAACGGGGCCCATGCATACCGGGAATATACGGCTTTCTTTCCTCCGCATTCCCAGGAGGGAAAACCGACACTGCAAATCTTCGATTGATTCTAGCCCTTGGACCTATATATCTTGCCATAAATAAAAAACTCCTAAATGTTTCGAAAGCTAAGGCCTTCTTACTTTTCTCGGACGACATCCGTTGTGGGGAATCGGTGTGACATCAATAATTTCATCGATGATAAGACCCAATGCTTGAACCGTCCTAATCGCAGCATCGCGTCCCATGCCAGGCCCCTTAACCTTTATGCTAACTTCTTTCATCCCATGTGAAATTGCTGTTTTACCGGCATCTTGTACGGCCATTTGTGCCGCATAGGCCGTTGATTTTCTAGATCCACGAAAATTGCATTTCCCCGCGCTAGCCCATGAAATTATGCTGCCATTTGGACTTGCAAAGGATACCTTCGTGTTATTAAACGTAGCCAAAATATTACAAATCCCCTTGGTAACATTTTTACACTTTTTTGCTTTTCTTACCGTTGTGTCAACAACATCGTCGAATAGGGAAGCAGTTTTTTCGCCTTTTTCTTCTGTGGTAGCAACTTTTGCATCATTATCTTTGTCTTCGCTCATTTACCTAAATCCTTTTTATTCCAATCATTTTGTTTCTTTTTTCAGAACTCCAACTGTCTTGCGAGCGCCTTTTCTAGTACGCGCATTTGTCGATGTTCTCTGTCCTCTAACCGGTAATCCTTTATAATGTCTCAACCCGCGGTAGCACTTTATCGCCTGCAATCTTTTTAAGTTTGCTACTATTTCCCTACGCAGATCACCTTCTACTTTCCATCCAGCAGAATTGATAAAGGAAGTAATCTTATTGATATGCTCTTCGTTCAATTCACGGGCGCGCATATCGGTAACAATTCCTATTGCTTCTAGTATCATTGCCGCACGTGCAGGACCTATTCCCTGAATGTACTGCAATGCATAACCGACTTTTTTACCATCAGGTATATCAACTCCTAAAATACGAGTCATAATTTCTTACCATTAAAATTTTTAACAAATCGAATTCCAAAATCATTTTTTATCTAAAGTCAAGATTTCTGGCAAAGTCTCAGTAACTAAAATTGTATGTTCACAATGAACGGCTAATTTTCCATCCACAGTTTTAACCGTCCAACCATCATCGGCAATAAAAACTTTCTCACTACCAAAGGTAAACATCGGTTCTATGGCCAATGTCATTCCAGGTTTCAAAATTGGTCCCTTCTTAGGAGGACCAAAGTTTGGAATCTGTGGATCTTCATGCATATTTCTGCCGACACCGTGGCCTACAAAATCTCTTAAAATACCGTATCTATTTTTTTTTGCATGTTTTTCTATGGCATGGGAAATATCTCCAATCTTATTACCAACAATCGCCTGGGCAATGCCAAGTTCCAGGGCTTCTTCGGCTACCCTAACAAATCGATCAACTTCCTTCGAAACATTGCCTATGCGCACAGTTTTCGTATTATCCCCGACATATCCATTATAAAATATGGCAACGTCTATGCTGACTATATCTCCATCTTTCAAAAATATACTTTTGGAAGGGATGCCATGGACAACTTCATCGTTTATGGAGATACAAGAATAGGCAGGGTAGGGGGTTGTATGGCCAGGATATTGAAAAGTGGCACTTTGGGCTCCGAGTTCCATCATCAAGTCCCGCCCAAAACAATCCAAATCATAGGTACTAACCCCCATATCGGCATATTCAGCCATTGCATGCAAAATTCTAGCAGCTACCGCACCTGCCGAACGCATTTTCACAATCTCTTCCTCTGTTTTTATCGTAATCATCTGCACTGTCCCTTCCCATGGCAGACGGCGAACCACGTAATAATTATTCCCAATAGGACCGCCATGGCAATATAAATAATCCTACGAATCTTGGTAACATTGCCTGGAGATTCAATTTTACTGTTCGTCCGAACCTTTATTTTTTTTAGAAATCCATCATAATTTTTTTGCAATAGATGGCCTTCTATTTGCTTCATGGTATCAAGGACAACACCCACAGAAATTAACGTCCCCGTTCCCCCAAAAAACAAAGCGATGGAATAGGAAATGCCAAATGAAAAGAACAGCAGGTCTGGTAACAATGCTACTGCCGTTAAAAATACCGCCCCCGCAAATGTTAAACGGGTCATGACAAAGTCTAAAAACGTTGCCGTTGCCTCCCCTGGCTTAATCCCTGGGATATACCCACCATTCTTTTTCAATTCATCCGCTATTTGGGTAGGCCGAAACATTATCGACACCCAAAAATAGCTAAAACACAAAATAAGCAAACCATACAAAACGTAATAGACGGCTGAGCCATGGCTCAAAACCATGGAAGCTTTTTGAAAAAACCTTATGCCCGTTGCAGCTCCTACATAGGCAAAGATTTGTTGAGGAAAGAGTAATATGGCACTTGCAAAAATTACCGGCATGACTCCGGAATAATTAATTTTTAATGGAAGATAGGAGGACTGACCTGCATACATTTTGCGCCCAACTATGCGAGAAACATACTGTACTGGAATTTTTCTATCCGCCTGAGTAACAGATATCATAAGAGCTACCACTGAAATTAATAGCGTTAGCATCAGTACCCCATGCCATATGCCGAAAATCTTTGGCGTTCCTGCGGAGACTTTGAACATTTTGATCGCCTGAATGATGGCTCCGGGCATTGAGGATAAAATCCCCGCAGCTATGAGGAGAGAAATACCATTCCCTATGCCAACCTGGGAAATCTGTTCTCCGATCCAGACCAAAATCAACGTACCAGTCGTCAAAAATATCGTGGATGTTATGAAAAACGATACCCCGTCTTTTATAATAATATTGCCGTACTGATTGGCATTAAATCCATAGAAAAGCTTGTCGGGATAATTTGCCAGGGCTATAACTAACAGCCATCCTTGAATAAAACAAACGACAACTGTCAAATAGCGGGTATACTGTGCTATTTTTTGCCTACCCACTTCTCCTTCATGTTGCAACCTAGCCAATGCCGGATTTATGGCCCCTAAGAGTTGCATGATAATGGACGCACTTATGTATGGCATAATGCCAAGCCCAAATATGGCCCCTTTTAATAAAGCTCCCCCTGTAAACATGTTGTAGAGGTCCATTATTCCACCCGATGCAGATGCTTTGGACATCATAAAATTCGTAAGCGGCAGTGGATCCAAACCAGGCAACGGAATACTTGCTCCCACACGGGCAATAAACAACAATGCTAGCGTAATAAGAATCCTATTGCGCAGATCTGTGATTTTAAAGCAATTTGCAAAAGCTGATAACATCTTACATCGCCATTATTTTTTCTGTGATTCGTCTAATAAAATCACAGCCTTGCCCCCTGCACTTTCTATGGCCTCAATGGCACTTTTAGAAAATTTATCGGCAATCACCGTAATTGACTTAGAAAAAGTTACCCCTCCGAGAACTTTAACCAAAACTTCACTGCTTTTGATCAATCCTCGCTGCTGCATACACGACTTATCTACGGTATCAAGTTGAAGATCAACAAGATCTTGTAAACTTACGATGGCGAATGGTACACGAAAACTTGCATTGGAAAAGCCACGGATTGGAAAATGCCTGTAAAATGGAATACCGCTGCAACATGGTGCCGGGCTATACCCAGCACGGGCTTTGCCTCCCTTATGACCACGCCCTGCGGTTTTTCCTTGGCCAGAACCAACTCCCTTACCACGCCGTTTGGTATTTTTTGAGTAAGCTAAAATCTTTGGCAATTCATTAAGTTTCATTGGTTAAATCCCTTCATATAATTTCATCGCCAGTTGCAGTGCGCATCTGCTTTATTAGCGAATAGCTCCGCATCTTCCCTAGCGCATCCAAAGTTGCATTGACTACCGCAATCTGATTATTCGATCCCATTGATTTCGTCAACACATCTTTTATGCCCAACACTTCAAGAACGGCGCGAACTCCACCGCCAGCAATAACGCCTGTACCTGGGGCTGCTGGGCGTAGTAAAACACGACCTCCATCGGAAACGCCTATGGCTACGTGCGGGACAGTAGATTTATTCAGTTGAAACGATGTTATATTTTTTTTCGCCCGTTCGGTCCCTTTTTTAATCGCCTCAGGAACTTCCTTTGCCTTTCCATACCCAACCCCTATTCTTCCCTTTTGATCTCCGACGACAACTAATGCGGCAAATCCAAACCGCCTACCTCCCTTGACTACCTTTGCACAACGGTTTACATGAATAACCTTCTCTTTTAACTCCCCACGCTCAGCTTTTGTCGAATGACCACCGTCATTTCCCTGCTTTTTGCGAAAATTATTGGTCTTTTTTTCCGATTTTTTAAAATCACTCATATTTTTAACCTACATACTAAAACAACAAACCCGCTCCACGAGCTGCGTCAGCAAAACCTTGTACACAACCATGGTATTTTCGCCCTCCTCTGTCAAACACAACTTGCTTTATTCCAAAAGAAATAGCCTTTTCACCGAACATTTTCCCCAACAAAACCGCTCCCGAAATATTGGAAATTACTTTCTGTTCCTTCGCTTCTTTTGCCAAAGTACTTAAAAACACCAGCGTGCTCCCAATTTCATCATTTACGCATTGGGCATAAATGTGTTTCCCAGAAAACTTCACAGACAACCTGGGTCTTATTGCGGTGCCAATAACGCACTTTCTGATCCGTTTTTTCCGTTTTTCACTGCATACTTTTTTATTAATTTGCATATTTTAAATCCTCAAAACAACATCATTCAACTAGGCCGTTTTCTTTCCTTCCTTGCGCCTTACAAATTCTCCCACTATTCTAACTCCTTTACCCTTATAAGGTTCCACGGGATAAAACCTTTTTATATCAGCAGCTACCTGCCCAACAAGCTTTTTATCAATGCCTTTTACAGCAACCTTTGTGCCTGATGGGTCAATTTCCAGCCTGATACCATTTGGGATGGTATATAAAATATCATGGGAGTACCCAAGGTTAAGGTCTAAAACATTTTGCCCTTTCATTGCCACTTTAAATCCAACACCGCTTATTTCAAGATTCTTTGAATATCCACTGACAACGCCAGCCACCATTGAGTTGAGTATGGACCTAACGGTACCATGCATCATGCAAGAATGTTTATCATTTTCATCCCTACAACACACACATATTTCACCGTCCGCCTGCCTAATGATGACAGAATCATCGAAATTTTTTTCGTTTTTACCTAAGGGACCTTCGACCGTTACGCGACTGCCATCGATAATAACCTTCACCTTCGAAGGAATACATATGGGAGACTTGCCTATTCTACTCATTTTTATTCACCTACAAAACGTAACATATCAGCTCGCCGCCAACCCCTAATTGTTTGGCTACCTGTCCCGATAAGATGCCTTTGGAAGTAGACAAAACACACTCGCCCATCCCTCCTAGGATCGACGGGATTTTTTCCTTGGAAGCATATTGGCGGCGACCTGGCTTGCCAATTCTACCAATTTCAGTGATGGCTGGGACCCCATTCACATACTTTAAAAATACCTTCAGCACCATATGCCCTTCGGCCATTTGTTCTTTCACAAAATCCTTTATGTATCCCTTATCTTTTAAAATCTTTGCTATTCCGTCTTTTAAAGCTGACCATTGTGCACAACAGTTAGCCTTATTTGCCCTACTAGCATTTCTCAAGATTGTTATAAAATTACCAACAACGTCCATTTTTTCCTCATTCAAAATTACCACGATGACTTTGTTATGCCTGGAATTTCACCAAAAGATGCCATCTCTCTCAATTGCAGTCTTGAAATTCCAAACCACCCATGAAATCCCCTTGCCCGTCCAGTTACGGCACATCTATTCCTCACCCTAACCTTCGAAGAATTTCTCGGCAATTTAGCCAGTTTCCTTTGGGCACCAAAATATTCCTCGTCTGACAAGTTAACATCTAATAGCTTACGCTTTAACTCCTTTCGCCGTTCGGCGTAGAGAGCTACCAGCTTTATCCTTTTATTATTCCTAGCAATTGCAGATTTTTTTGCCATACGTAAGACACCTTCCGAACTCTATGATTTTTTCCTAAATGGCATCCCAAATTTTGATAACAAAGCGTGTCCTTGCTTATCATCATTGGTAGATGTAACAAAAGTTATATCCATTCCAACCAACTTTCTTTCCCGATCTATGCTTACCTCAGGGAAAATTGTGTGATCGCTTATTCCCATATTATAATTGCCATGTCCATCCATCCTGTTGGATACACCACGAAAATCACGAATTTTAGGCAATGTAATGAAGATCAGTTTCGACAAAAACTCATACATATTATTGGCGCGCAATGTGACCATTGCCCCAACGGTCATACCTTTCCTTAATTTAAAGTTCGAAATGCTTTTTTTGGCCTCCGTGAGAACGGACTTTTGACCAGCTATTAGTGAGATTTCTTTCTGAATTTCCTGGATTAACGTTTTATCAGCATCGGCATTGATGGCTGAATTTATCACTATTTTTTCTAGTTTAGGGATTTGATGACAATTTTTCAACGCGAACTCCTTCGCAAGTTCAGCGAAAATACGTTCATCATATAACTTTCTAAAATATGGCTTGTTCATTCGATAATCCATCTATTCATTACTATACCTGGAACACCCAAAAAAAATTGCTATAAAAATCAAGCATTTTTATTCTTCTTTGCATCTTCCGCCCCATTTTCCATTGATTTTCGGGCAACATTTGACAAATGGATAGGCATTGGCTTATCAATGACTGTTCCATTGGGATATTCTTGCGACTTACGCATGTGTTTCCTTGCAATGGCGACGCCTTCAACGATAATTTTATGCTTTCCCCGTAAAACCTTGATAACCTTCCCTGTTTGATTTTTAGCATCTCCTGCTATGACCATAACCTCATCACCTCTTTTTAATGTCTGCTTCATATTACCTCCAGGGCCAACGAAATTATTTTGGTGAAATTTTTTTGCCTCAACTCCCTCGCTACCGGGCCAAAAATTCTGGTACCCTTTGGGTTTTTTTTATCATCTATTATGACGCAAGCATTGCTATCGAATCTCAAATAACTTCCATCATCTCGTCTGATTGGATACTTAGTTCTTACTATTACAGCGGACACAACGGCTCCTTTTTTTATGGTAGATTCAGGAATGCTCGATTTAACGCTGCAAATAATTATATCTCCAACGGTAGCAGTTCTCTTATTTTGGCCAAGCCGCCTTATCATTTTGACCTGTTTTGCTCCCACGTTATCTGCGACATCTAAAATGCTTTCCTGCTGTAACATAATATTTATTTCCTTTTTCTTTTTATGTGTTAATGCTGGAAGCCATACTTACTATGTTTCCTACTCGCCAACGCTTCAATCTGCTCAATGGCTTTGTTTCGAAGACGCGGACGGAATCTCCGACGGCACACTTATTACCCTCATCGTGAGCATAAATGACAGTTTTACGCCTAACTTCTTTTTGATAAACGGAATGGGGGATTTTGTAAAAACAAGCAACCTTTATGGTTTTATCACCCAACTTTTGGATGACATTTCCCACCAAACACTTTCTAAAATTTCTTTTGCTCTTACTTTCCATAACCTAATCCTTGTTTTGGCATGATTTTAGACCCATAAGCCTAGCTATATCCCGCCTTATTTCAGAAAATCTATGAGTTTTTTCCAATTGTCCAATTTTGCGTTTCAGCTTCAAGAGTGTGAGTTCATCACGCAATTCAATTTCCTTTTGGCAAATTTCCTGATAGGTCAAATCAATAAAGTCCTTATTTTTCATATACTTCCCCTATTAACTTTGTTCCTCACGGCAAATAAAACGACAGTGGACTGGTAACTTACAATCGGCCAACCGTATAGCCTCGCGGGCCAACGTTGCTGAAACACCGGCAACTTCAAAAATAACACTTCCTGGCTTGATGATTGATACCCAATATTCCACTCCACCTTTCCCTTTTCCCATACGGGTTTCAGCTGGCTTTTTGGTAATCGGCTTTTGCGGAAACAAACGCATCCAAACTTTCCCTTTTCTCTTTAAATGCCTATTAATGGCAATACGAGCAGCTTCCAATTGGGCGGACGTAATACTTCCGCGCTCAAAAGATTGTATGGCAAAATCACCAAACGCAATGGTAGCACCACCCTTGGCAACCCCCCGATTGCGTCCTTTTTGCACCTTCCTATATTTGGTCTTTGATGGTAGTAAATTGCTCATGATAGATACTATTTATCCGATTTTTTTCGAGAAAATACTTCCTCTTTTTGATTAAACAACCAACACTTAATTCCTATCTTTCCTGCGGATGTATTGGCTTCGGCAAAGCCATAATCGATATTAGCCCTTAGCGTATGTAAAGGCACACAACCCTCTTTTTGCTCTTCCGTCCTGGCGATTTCAGCACCCCCAAGTCGCCCGGAGCAGCGGACTCTTATGCCCTTAGCTCCAAAACTCATAGCCGACTGAACAACTTTTTTAAGAGCACGCCTAAAAGCAATCCGGCGTTCTATTTGCATCGCAACGTTTTCTGCTACAAGTTGTGCAACTAAATCGGGACGCTTTATTTCCTGCACATCGACTATTATATCAGAGTGGGTCAATGCTTTTAATTCATCGGTTAATTTATCAAGTTCCTTACCTTTAACCCCTATGATTACTCCTGGCCTCGGGGTCGCAAGCTTTACCCGAACTTTATCTCCAGAACGTTCAATGTCAATGCGTGCAATAGAAACATATTTCAACTTCGTTTTGATGAAACGACGTATTTTATAATCATCTAATAGAAATTTTGAAAAATTTTTGCTGTCCGCAAACCAGCGAGATCGCCAATCACGCCGAACTGGCAAACGAAAAACTACAGGATTAACCTTCTGACCCATAATAAATTTAACCTATCTTTTATCAATATTCCTTAAAATAAGACGAATGTGCGACATGCGTTTTCTTATTGGATGTGCTGATCCTCTAGCGGCTGGAATAAAACGCTTTAAAACGGGACCTTCCTCCACTATTACAGACTCAACCGTCAACTTGTTAGCTGCCAAATTGTTGTTGTTTTCCGCATTTGCTATGGCACTGTGCAGAAGACCACTTATCAATCTCGCAGATTTTCTACGAATGTTTTTTACAAGAGCCACCGCATCAAGGGCAGGCTTCCCCTTCAACAACCGTGCCAAATCCCGAACTTTTTTGGCTGAAATTCTAACGTACTTTAGCGTTGCTTTCGGACATGCCGGTTCTTTTACTGGTGTTTCTGTCTTCATCAATTCTTCCTTAGGCCTTCTGGGTATGCGGATTATGCGATTTAAACATTCTGGTTGGCGCAAACTCTCCTAATTTATGCCCGACCATGTTTTCGGTTACATAAATGTCAACAAACTTTTTACCATTGTGGACCAAAAAAGTCAGCCCTACAAAGTCTGGTGTAATCGTGGACCGCCTGGACCATGTCTTGATGGGTTTCCGAATTCCAGTTGACAACGCTCCTGCAACCTTGTCTGCTAGGCTAACATCCACAAAAAAACCTTTTTTTCTCGATCGCGTCATTGTTTATACCCTATTTTTCAATTTTTTCTGACTTTTCTACCATTTCTTCTAACAACAATGGAACCATTTGAAGGTTTAGATCTCCTGCGAGTTGGTTTGCTTTTAGACAACTGTCCCCATGGAGAGACCGGATGCCCACCTCCAGAGGTTTTTCCGTGTCCACCGCCCATTGGGTGATCGATAGGATTCATGGCAACTCCACGGACCCTTGGTCGTCGACCAAGCCACCGGTTACGTCCAGCCTTTCCAAGGGACGTTTTCCCTTTTTCCGCGTTACCAACTTCCCCAATCGTCGCCCGGCAACGGGAATGAACACATCGAATTTCTCCGCTTGGCATTCGCAAAGTAGCTCTGTTGCCATCAATTGCCACTAATTGAGCCGCTCCTCCTGCCGCTCGAACCAGTTGGGCTCCCTTCCCTGGCTCATACTCTACGCAGTGAACTTTTAATCCCTGCGGTATTAAAAACAAAGGCAAAGCCATCCCATCGTCATACTCATCCTGGGGTTCATCTGAACTTAGCACAGCAGACCCTTCTGCCATTTTTTCAGTTGCCAAAATATAACGCCTTTCTCCGTCAGCATACTTCAGCAGTGCAATATTCGCAGACCTATTTGGATCATATTCTATGCGTTCAACAACGGCAGGAATATCGATTTTATCTCTCCTAAAATCTATGATACGCCATAACCTTTTATGGCCACCACCCCTTCTGCGCATTGTTATACGCCCGTAACAATTGCGGCCGCTTATGCGCAATTTACTTTGCGTTAACTTTCTGTTGGGTGCATTGGTCTTAGAAACATCGGCACTCGTTTTTATTAAAAAACGCTGCCCCGGTGTAGTTGGTCTCAATTTTACAATAGCCATTTATTTTTCCTTCGCATATTTTGCATTGTTTCGCCACTAGGCCACATCTATTTTATAACCATCTTTTAAGACAACTATCGCCTTCTTTTTCTTCCCAACCAAAGTATAACGATGGGATGATTTCGACCGAACACGTTTGGGTCTTCCGCAACAATTGACAACATTCACCCTAACAACTTTCACGTTGAACGTCTTTTCAACGGCTCTTGCAATTTGTCCTTTGTTGGTTTTTTGATCAACCACAAAAACATATTGCCGCTTATCCGAGAGCAATGCATTCGATTTTTCCGTGAGTAAAATTTCTTTTAAGATCCCAAAGTTTTCCATTTAATTTTACTCCTTCTTGTCAGTCAAACGGGCCATCACAGCCTTCATTGCACTGTCACTAATTACAACATTTCCGTGGCGCACTACATCAAATGCATTCAGCGAACTGCTGTCGATCATAAACACACGCTCGATATTTCTAGACGCTAGGACAAAATTTGTATTGAAATTATCATCGACAAATAAAATGGAACCACTTCGGAATGCTTTTTCTAGCAAGATGTTGAATTTTTTCGTCTTCGGTTTGTCGCAAACCAGCTTATCAACCACGGATAGAGTCCCTTCGAGAGCTTTATCTGATAAAGCTCGCATGAGCGCAAGACGTTTTATCTGCTTGTTGACCTTTTGCGAATAGTCACGGGGTTTTGGTCCAAATACGACCCCACCACCTGCCCAAATCGGACTACGCTTTGAGCCTTGGCGTGCCATACCCGTCCCCTTTTGGCGATATGGTTTCTTTCCGGTCCCAGAAACATCTCCTCTATCTTTCGCACAAGCATTTCCCTGTCGCAAATTAGCCTCCAGAGCAATCAAATACTGTTTTAACGCAGAAACTCCTCTGTTCCCATCCAAGGATACAAAACCGGGGATGTCACTTTCCAAACAGGAAGAAAAATCACTGTCATAGAATTTCAATTTCATCTTTTCCCCTCCAACGACTTTTTAGCACGGCGAACAACAATATATCCATCCTTCGTTCCCGGGAAACTCCCCTTGATGATTAGCAGTTGTTTTTCGACGTTCGTGTCTACAATTTCTAAATTTTGTATGGTACGACGCACATTGCCAGCGTGACCAGGCATTTTACGCCCTTTGAAAACATGGCCAGGCCATTGGCGTTGACCATAGGATCCCCCTCGCCTATGAAACATGGATCCATGGGAAGCAGGTCCGCCGGAAAACCCATGGCGTTTCATAACTCCTTGGAAACCTTTGCCCTTTGTTTTCCCTATTACATCCACAAGTTCACCTTTCGAAAACTCATCAACGGACACACTCGTGCCAACTTCATATGAACCGACGTCATCGATTCTAAGCTCTTTTAGTATATCAAAAGCGGGAAGCTCTTTTTGCCTACCAGCCCTCTTAGTTTTTTCCCAAAAAAATCCAAATTGAACGGCAGAATAACCGCTAGAGCCTACGGTTTTAACGTTGGCAACAACCGTTTTACACATCTCAACAATGGTGACGGGCACTAAAACATCAGCCGCATTATACAACTGCGTCATACCAGCTTTTTTACCTATCATTAAAATGTTTCTCTTTTTTTCTTTCATACTAAGCGGCAGGCCTTTACTCCTGCTTTAGATTTAACTTCTATAAATCTTACATTGGTTAAAATGCAAGCACAAATTTCAACTAGGCAGCCATTAAATCAATTTTTATTTCGACACCTGCCGGTAGATTTAACTTCTTTAGCGAATCAACGGTGTCGGCCGTTGGCTCAAAAATGTCAATGAGCCTGCTATGGGACCTTATTTCAAACTGATCCGATGACTTTTTGTTAACGTGAGGCGACCTATTAACACAAAACTTTTTAATATTCATTGGCAGCGGAATTGGTCCAGCAACATGGGCACCGGAACGTTTGGCAGCCTCAACGATATCGATGCCAGCCTGATCAGCCAAGCGATAATCAAAGCTTTTTAACTTTATTCTAATTTTTTGCTTCGCGGTTGATTTGGTTTTTTTAACTGTCATATAACAAATTCTCTCCTATTTATTTCCCGTAGAGTTTTCAATAATCTTTGTCAACAAACTTGCTGGTACTTGTTCAAAATGGGAAGGTTCCATGGTGTACGTCGCTCGTCCCTTTGACAATGAACGGACGTCCGTCGCATATCCAAACATCATTTCGAGCGGAACAAATGCACAGATTACCGTAAGGTTGTTCTTTGACTCTATTCCTTGAATTTGTCCACGGCGTCGATTTAAATCTCCGACAATATCTCCTTGATACTCTTCCGGCGTAGCAACATCGACACGCATGATGGGCTCGAGTAAAATTGGATTTGCCTTGCGCATTGCTTCTTTGAAACCAAAAATGCCAGCCATTTTAAATGCCATTTCAGAAGAATCAACTTCGTGAAAACTACCATCAACAATTCTAGCGATAAAATCTACGACTGGATAGCCTGCAATGACCCCCGTCTGTGCTCCTTCCAAAATTCCTTCCTGGGTAGGCTTAATGTATTCCTTTGGAATAACACCGCCGACGATTTCATTGACAACCTCTACGCCTTTACCCTTTTCAGCTGGTTCAAGTTTAATGATCGCATGACCGTATTGGCCACGCCCTCCGGATTGTCTAATAAATTTCCCTTCGCCGGTTGCTTCGGTTGTAATCGTTTCACGATAGGCAATCTGCGGCCGCCCTGCATCGGCTTCGACTTTGAATTCCCTAAATAAACGGTCTCTTATAATATCTAGATGCAGTTCTCCCATACCGGAAATAATTGTCTGCCCTGTTTCCTGATTACTGGAAACTTTAAATGTTGGATCCTCCTCTGCCAATCTTTGGAGTCCTAACGACAATTTCATTTGATCCGCCTTTGATTTTGGCTCTATGGACATGCTAATGACGGGGTCTGGAAACGTTGGTGGCTCAAGAACCAAGTCAAGGTCCTTATCACACAAAGTATCTCCCGTTACCACTCCTCTAATTCCAATGATCGCACAAATATCACCGGAATAGGCAACATCTATGTCTTCTCGCGCATCTGCTTTCATCAAAATAAGGCGACTCACCCGTTCAGATTTCCTTGTGCGAGGGTTATACACTACTTCGCCTTTTTTCAATTGACCGGCGTATACGCGGCAAAAGATCAATTTTCCAACGAACGGATCGGTCATCAACTTGAATGCCAGAACAGCAACTTTAGCCCCATCATCCGGGACAATCGATGTCTCTTCGTTGCTGTCATCATCCTTAAACGCCCTAACTGGAGGCAAATCCAAAGGACTCGGAAGATAATTCACGACAGCGTCGAGCAACATTTGAACTCCCTTATTTTTAAAGGCACTGCCCGGAATAACTCCGATAAATTTCATCGAGAGAGTTGCTTTCCTTATGGCAATGCGTAATTCATCTTCTTCTATCGGTTGACTTTCCAAGTATTTCTCCGCAATCGTATCATCAAAATCTGCCAGCACTTCAATCAATGATTCCCGATATTGCTTAGCCTCTGCCACCATATCGGCGGGAATGTCCACCGTGTCGTACTGCACACCATTTATCGAATCTTCACGGTAGATGTAGGCACACATTTTTACAAGGTCAACTAGCCCGCATAGTTTTTCGCCGGACCCAATGTTCAAAAATAATGGATGGGCATTCCCTCCTAACTTTTCACGGATATCCCGAATCGCTCCTAAGAAATCGGCCCCAACCCTGTCCATCTTATTGATGAACGCAATGCGCGGCACGCTGTACTTATCCATCTGCCGCCAAACGGTTTCAGATTGTGGCTGTACGCCCGCCACACCACAAAAAACAGCAACCGCCCCATCGAGAACACGCAGCGAACGTTCTACTTCCGCAGTAAAATCAACGTGTCCCGGAGTATCTATCAAATTAATTCGATGTTTGATGTTAGCGTATGGACCCTCCTTTGTGCTCCATCCGCAGGAAATAGCGGCCGATGTAATCGTTATCCCCCGTTCTTTTTCCTGTTCCATCCAGTCGGTAACTGTCGTTCCTTCGTGGACTTCCCCTATCTTATGAACAACACCCGTGTAGAATAGAATTCGTTCGGTAGTTGTGGTTTTGCCAGCATCTATGTGTGCAGCGATTCCAATGTTACGCGTATATTCTAAAGGAGTACCGCGATTTTTAGAATTAACATTCGAAATTTCCTTTGCCATACCTATATCCCTCTCTACCAACGTAAATGTGCAAATGCACGATTTGCCTGTGCCATCCGTTGCATATCATCCTTTTTTTTCACAACGGAACCAGTACCATTATAAGCATCCACGATTTCCTGTGCCAATGCTTCGTTCATAGGTAACCCCTTCCTTGTTTGTGCAAATTCAATCATCCACCGAAACACCAATGCATGTTGGCGCTCATAGGGTATTTCGACAGGAATTTGATAGGTCGCACCACCAACACGCCGGCTTTTAACTTCCACCTTTGGCCTTGAATTTTCAAGAGCTCCCAAAAGCAAATCAATGGGATCGCCTTTGCCAAGCTTTTCACTGACGCGCTCAATGGCACTGTAGACTATCGACCTAGCTAGATTTTTTTTCCCTCTCTGCATGATCATATTGACCAACTGGGAAATCAACGTGTTACCATAGCGTGGATCCTTTTCAACTTGGCGCTTTACAGCTCTTCTTCTACGAGACATTTTATCATTCCTCAGTTAAAAATTACTTCTGTTTGGGACGTTTAACTCCATACTTCGAACGACTTCTACGACGCTTTTCAACGCCCGAACAGTCAAGGGCCCCACGCACAACGTGATATCTCACACCAGGTAAATCTTTCACACGTCCTCCACGAACCAAGACCACACTGTGCTCTTGCAACTTATGTCCTTCGTCAGGGATATATGCAATGACTTCATTCCCATTCGTTAAACGCACCTTTGTAACTTTTCGCACGGCTGAATTCGGCTTTTTTGGTGTACGGGTCATAACCTGGATACATGTTCCTCTTCTGAACGGATTTTGATCGAGGGACGGAGCTTTAGTTTTCGCAACCTTTCGAATGCGAGGTCTTTTTATTAACTGATTAATCGTCGGCATTCAATTACCTTCATTTACTTTTTTAATTTCCCTGTGAGTAGAATTAAAAGTAATCGACAAAGCAAGTATTTTTTATGAAAAACCACACTTTCTTTGACAACTTGAACCCCGAAATATACAAGAATGGAAGCTTGGTTCGTAGAAATGATATCAGATGACAAAATTTAGAAATGGAAAAATTTCCACTTTGCGAGTGTTTGCCATGCGCGATTTCGGGATATGACACATTCCCGTTCGTTTTCACTCACCGGTGTTGAGCAATCCGAAATCATTCCAATGTTTTTATTATCATTGGTCACAATGTACTCGTCGGTTATGGTAACTCCCGTGCAATAACCTTCACAAATCTCGTCATCAGATAATAGGTCTTTGCCAAAACTTGCATAGGTGAAACCTTTATCTGCCACCAATTCAACTATCGTTCGAACGATGTCAACCTGGCTACCAGCATGGGTTGAATATCTCTTCAACTCCCCATTAAAGTTCTTGCCGTATATGATTAGGGGAACGGTCCATTCGTCGAACAGAGAAAATTGCGCCCTTCGATGTTTTCGCGAAAAATGATCACCGGTTATCACGAACAGGGCATCGTTGGTAAGTTTTTCAATGGTATCTATAAAGTTGCCCACACACCTGTCCGCATACCAGGCATGGCCGAGATATTTCACTTTTGACCCATCGACGAATTTAGCGATATGATCCAGAGGAACACCTTCTGTAATTAGATCAACGCTATAGGGAGGATGATTAGAAGCCGTTAAAATTAAGTTAAAACTATCCACATCTGGGGAAAAGTTTCTTTCTATAAATGCAAAAAGATCCTTGTCGTTCACTCCCCATTCATTTCCTTCGTAGGTTCCCATTACATCTCCGCCATAGCAATGCTGGTAGCCATGTATTGGTGCAAATCGATCTACCCGTTGCCAGCTCAAATATCCAGCATAGTAAAAATTTGTCCCATAGCCCAACCTTTGAAATAGGGTCCCTACGGACAGTTCACAATTTTTTAGCCCATCTTCTGAACAATTAATCAGAAAACCCATATTGGGATAATTACACATTTGTACGGCTGTGGCAGACATCGTTCCCTGGCCAGTGGGAACAAAATTTTTGAAATATAAACCTTCTTTTGCTAGTTTTGCGAGATTCGGACACAGGTTTAGCTCGGCATTTTCAGGTAGAAATGGCCAATTGTCTTGGCTTTCCATAACTATTAAAAAGATATGTTTCGGTTTCTTGGATAATTTTGCACCACTTGCAGTGCGTGAGATAAACTTGTCAACATCGTCGGTCGGAGATCCTAAAAGCATCAGCGCTGCTTGTACGCATTCACGGGAACACAGTTTTTGTATGTATTTGATATCATTTGAATGTAGAAAATCTTTCCACGCATAGTACATAGCATAGTATGCATTTGGTACGCATTTGTTAAGAAATTTGTTGCCCGTTATGGCAACGTCGATTTGTTGGAGAGGACGCCTGGACACGGAACCACGGGCTGCGGCTATGAGGAATGTGCCCATCAATAGGGCGAAAATTGATATAGTCCAAACGTTTCTATGTTTTTCTGGGGTAATCTTCGAAACCAATTTCCAATAAGAAAATATCAAACCAGTGGATACGAGTATTATGATCGTCGATATGCCCAATAGATTGTAACTTTTTCTAATCGTCGATAGGATCGCCTTTTGATCATCAAACAGAAAATTAAAAACCCAAAAATTAAATCTGTCATTGTATTCCTTGAAATATCCAATCTCGATTACGGCTAAGATAACCGTCATGCACGTAAACAACGAAACGGCGAATTTAAAAAATTTTGATAATTTTTTTTGTAACCTTTCCGATCTACAAAAAAGTAAAGAAGTGACGAAGAACGGAAAAACCAACATTCCCCCAATGCGGCAGTCAAATTGCCATGCTCTTCGTATAAACATCGATAAATTGTAGGTGGTTACACCTCTCAACAAATCTGTAAAAGATACAATGAGGGAAAGATGGGAAAGCCATAGGAGGAATAGTACGAACAGGAAGGAAATTGTAAACATTGACCATAGGGCAACAAACGGCTTCTTTGTATTTGAAACATTTTTGTCCATATTTTATCAATCGGAAACAGTCATATCATTGTTTTTGATACTTTTGCTATACTGTTGTAGGAAAGCTTTGGTGAAATTTTGTAAATTTTCTTTTTCTTCAAAATACTTCGGATCCTCCGCTATGTTGTTTTCCAAAAGAAAATCTGACCTCTGGTAAAAACTGACAACATTTTCACCGTCAAACTTGCAGACAAAATCTTTCGTTATTAGTTGATAAATTCCATCTTTGTAGCTTATAGCAAATCTTGGAGCATCCTGGTCAAACAGGCTGGAGCCAAATGAAAAATAATTGTGTTTGCTTCCAACCAGATCCAAAATTGATGGCACAATATCGATCTGCTGTGCAACTTCACTGGATCTTCCAATTAATTTGCCATTTGGGTCGAAAAATATTATTGGAATGGAATAGCCTCCCAGGGTATTTTTGTAATACCTTTGCTGCGGACTAGCTATGTGATCGGCTACTAAAACGAACAACGTGTTTTTGTACCAATCCATTTGCTCTGCCGTCTCGAAAAATTTTTGTAGGGAATAATCCGTGTAGGCTATGAGTTCTTGTAGCTTTTCACTACCCTTCGGAAATTTTCCATGTAATCGCTGTGGGTATAAAAACGGATGGTGGGATGATAGTGAAAACAAGACTGAAAGGAAAGGACTTTTTGTTTTATCCAATTTTTTTGCAACAAACTGAAAAAATTCTTCGTCATATACGCCCCAACCACTAACGTTTGAAGTAGGGCCATCATAGTCGTATTGGCAATAATATTCGTCAAATTGTGCTTTGCTTGTTAGACTCTCAAAGTGACAAGAGTTACTTTTCCCGCCATAGAAAAATAATGTTCTATATCCATCCTTTTTTAAAATTGATGCCAATGAATTTACGGCATTTTCAGAATATGCACTTGTTATATATGACGCATCCAATAATGGAGGAATGGTTAGCATTATGGATGTTAGTGCATCTATGGACGTTGTCCCATTAGCAAACCCATCAAAAACATAGCTTTTTTCGATGATAGAGTCCAAAAATGGAGTGAATGTCACATTTGGCAATTCTTTGAATTCTCTATCAAGTGCTCCAATATATTCTGCCGAAAAACTCTCCAAAATGATTATGAATACATTTTTGCCCTGGAAATCTGTACATGTATTGCAAAATTTTCCACATTTATGTTTTGGCGATATCTTTGATAATATATCATCACCATCAGAAAAATATTCATGTCGTGGTAGGTTTACTTTCTTTCTTGTGTGAAAAATATTAGATGCCGAATTATTTACTAGACACGCCATTCGTAAATTGGGTGCATAAATGTTAGAATCGACTGGTTTTAGTGGCTTACGCTGAAACCCTCCACGAACGCAGACAATTAACAATGCTATGGATATGAGAAAATAGGCGAAATCTTGTTTCCTAATTTTATCAGTTTTATTTGTTAGGCTGAGTTTAAGAGCCACAAAAAATAAGGCCCATACCAGCACCAGGCCACTAATAACGATATACCAGTATTCCATCAACATGTGGATATATATGGATGGATTTTCGGTTAATAATACGGATTCTCCAAATATTTCCCCTGACATTCTCTTGAATGTGAAGGAAAAATATTTAGCATCAACAATGTTGACTAACAAGGCTAGGAAGTTGGCCAAAAGAAACCAACCCGTTGCAATGGCATTAAAAATTTTCCAGGAACGGAGCTTAAAAGGCAATGACCAAAACCCCCAAACTGGTAAATTGAAGATCGCGATGGTTGATAAATCGAATCTTATTCCAACTATAAATGCCTTGAAGATATGCCAGGAAGTTTCGCCGGCAAAAATTTTGTAGTTACAACAAAAAAACAAAAACCGTACGCCGGAAAAAATCGCAAGCAAAGCTCCAAATTTATACAGCAAGGTTTTCCAATATTTTTCCTGACTGTTTTTCTGTTGCATCGACAATTTAATTTCTTAAATTTTTTATAAATTTTTTAAGGAGAGTTAACGAAAATTCTTAGCATGCAAAGAAAAATTTTCAGAAGGTTGTTCAGGCTATGTATAATTTTCCTGTGGCGATATATTGTTAATCCATTGAGTTATTCCATTAGTGGCATGCGTTTCATGCGCCATGAACGACCATTTCGGGTGGAACTTGTATGCGGGATGGTGATTTTACCGATTTGTTTTTGGTTTCTTGGGTGGGGGTGGAAGTTTCTTCTCCTGGTCGTCGACTTCTTCATATTACTGATTGCCGAATGTTTAAACACTGCCATCGAATCCGTTGTAAATTTCGCATCTCCAAATAGAAAATTTCCCCTCGCCAAAAAAGCCAAAGATACCGCAAGTGCAGCGGTTTATATTGCTCTTTGTAACATCGTAGTTTCTGCCATTTTCATCATTACGGTCAAATAATGACCAGATGTTTTGCGTAAAAAGACACCAAAGGACTCAAAGGAGATTTGCGTTCTAGGTGGATAAAATTTTGTCTATTTCGGTAGACATCATTGCTACGACGATATCTAAGTTATTGATGCCCGTATCAATTTTACGTACACCATCTTGCCGTATGGTTCTCCCGGTGTCAATTTTGTCTCGTTCGGTTATGTAGTCATGTTCCCAGTCATTTTCCCTGCGAGATAAACGTTCCTGTTCATTGGCTTCTAGAAAAAACCGCAGATCTGCATCTGGCAAAATTACGCTTGTGATGTCTCTACCTTCCATGATTAATCCCCGAAATCCATTGGTACGGGCTTCGCCAACCTGTGACCTTTGGTATGGCAACAGACGCTGTCTAACTTCAGGAATAGTGGCGTAAGAGGCAACGTTCTTGTTTATCTGCGGGATTCGCAATTCTTTTTCTTTAAAATTTTTACCGTCGATGGTTATGTTTGAAGTATTTCCGGTAATTTTTGTCCCAAGGACGATTTTCCCAAGGAAATGTTGTATGCCAGAAACATCATCGCTATTTATATTGGCAATCATCATTTTTAGTGTAATTGCCCGATAATAGGAACCCGTCGATGCCATTAAAAATTCATATTTGTCAGCTATCCGCAATGCCGTTGAGGTTTTTCCTGAGGCTGCAGCTCCGTCGATGGCTACAGTGATAAAATCACGCATTCTGTACTACATATTAGCCTATGCTCATTTTGAAAGATTATTCTGAAAGAATTCACCCAACGTGATCCTTTTAGCGTCGTTTTGGAGCTACTGTACAAAAATACCACTCTAAAGACGACATCTCGCC
>JAITBI010000004.1 GCA_031283685.1 Puniceicoccales bacterium
TCCACCGGGAATTACAATTGCTATCCTCAGTTTATTACCTTCGCGCTTGGCTAAACGTCTGGACGTGCTATGAAAACAAGAGCGGAACAAAATGCGAAAAAATTCACGGCATGACCAAAAAAACAGTTTTAGGGACGCTTTGATTTCACTGTTTGCATATTTTCTTTGCAAACTATCAATCCTCGATTTCAGCTTAGAAAAAAACTTCGAACCCTCTATCATTTGCCTTACTGTATTATTTTGGATAATATCGTAGGCAATACTATTTTTTTTATTGGAGTAAAACTTTACAATTTTTTAACCCGAGTAATTTGAAAAGCTCATGTTGAAAAATTTTCCCTAGCGAATGATGTGCGTTTGATAAACGCAGTTTTTCCACAACATCGACCTATCATGCTTTCCAACGTATCGTCTTTGTTTTCTAAGGATTTATGGCTTAGACAAAAATAACCGCTTCCGCTTCCCGTAAGCATCATATTGGTACCGATGCTTCTCATTTTATAATACAGCTCACGAAAATTTTCATGTTTTGAAAAAAATATCTCCGAAAAAGTGTTATGCAGTGGCAATAATACCTGTTCCGCCACAATGGCATCTTGTAGAGCTGAAAGACGCCGGTTGGCTTCTTTTTCCCCAAGATATAGATGCTGAAAGTTTTTTCGAAGTGTCCCATAGGCTTCCTTTGTGTTTACACCAAATGCGGGCTTAAAAATCAATAGGTTGTAATTTCCCATGGCGGAAATTGTTTTTTCATTCATCGACCGGCAAATATCTCCAATCCCTGTCGTTATATTTGGCATATTATAGATGAAACATGGACAATCAGCTCCCACGATTTTACCCAAATCGATCAATTCCACAGGCGACAAAATGTTTCCGCAAATTTTATTTACCACACGTAATAGTGCTGCGGCGTTACTACTTCCTCCCCCAAAACCAGCTTTATGAGGTATAAATTTTTTCAACTGGACTGAGAAGTGTTGCCTCAAACCCGTTTTCTTTCGGAAAACATTGAGGGCGGTTATGATGGTATTGTTCTTTTTATTTAGGAAAGGCGCGTTGCAAATAATCTCATCGTCATCGTTTGGTGATCTAAAAATTGTAATTTCATCTCCAAAATCGAGAGCACAATTTGCAGACAGAATGCTATGATATCCATCCTGACGTAAATCCGTAATGGCGAGAAATAAATTAATTTTAGCAGGAGAAAAAACTTTTGCTAATTCTTCCATTTTTTCTAAATAGTCCCTAGCTTTTTGAACTTAGTATTAAATTGCCCATGAGCATAAAAATAGGAATTATCGGGGCAACAGGAATTGTTGGATCGGAATTTATTTCGCTATTGGAAGAGCGAAAAATTTCAGTTACCGATCTCTATCTCTTCGCATCCGAAAAGTCCGATGGAAAGAAAATACGTTTTAAAGACAAAAACATTAGGGTTGAAAAATTAGAAAAGTCAAAACTAGAGAATTTAGACTATTCATTCTTTTGTTCCAGTGAAGAAATTAGTAAAAAATTTATTCCAGTAGCAGCAGCAAATGATATCTGTTGCATCGACAATAGTGCTGCCTTTCGACTACATCGGGATGTTCCCCTCGTCATTCCAGAAATAAATCCTCATGCCTTGGAAAATCATAAAAATATTATAGCCAACCCGAATTGTTCAACCATCATTGCGCTGATGGCTTTATTCCCACTCCATCAGAGATTTGGACTTTCGGGTTTTTGTGTTTCCACCTATCAGGCCGTTTCCGGGGTTGGTCTTGCCGGAATAGAAGCATTAAAACAGGATATGGTCGGGAATTTCGCCCTATCCCAGGACATTTTTGGGGAACAAATATTACAAAACGCCATCCCCAAAATTGGGCAATTTTCTCTCAACGGCTATTCCTCAGAAGAGTTGAAAATGTCCAATGAGAGCAGAAAAATTTTATCCCTACAGAAATTAAAAGTTTCATCGACCTGCGTCAGATTGCCAATTCTGAGAGCTCATTCTATGTCCATAATCGCCAGATTCAGAAGCCCCTTTGACTTAGATGAAGCCGAACAAATACTATCGACCAATGAACACATTGATTATTTTCCCAATGCTTTCCCAACACCGTTGAAACAAGCGTGTAAAAACAATGTTGGAATTGGACGCCTCCGGAAAGATACATTTTTGAAAAACGCAGCCACAATGTGGGCAGTGGGAGATCAAATTCGTAAGGGAGCTGCCCTAAATGCGATACAAATCATGGAACATCTCGCGCACGCCAAATACCAAGGCTAATTTCTTTCTAGGATATAATAGGACAGAATCTGAAAATTTTACTTCTAGATCTATGTCTCATGAAAGCCAATGGGAAAGATGGAGAAAATGAAATAAAAACCTCTCTATCTTCCTTCCTGTCATTCCTCAAATCAATGCAATTTTGCACGTTTCTAAAAAATTGATTAAATGATTGGCTAAAATGAAATTTAACCGTTGTATTCCCATGTAAATTTTATATTGGTTTTTTCGTGCTAAAAATTGATAGGAGCAACAGTGATAAAAACGTGGATCGGATGGAAAAGATAGTTTCATTGATGAAGCGGAGAGGTTTCATTTTTAGATCGTCGGATATTTATGGAGGACTAAACGGTTTTTTCGACTATGGACCGCTCGGGGTGGAATTGAAACGTAATATAAAGGAAGCTTGGTGGGCGGATATGGTAAAAAGGCGTGACGACGTCGTCGGCCTAGACTGCTCAATAATTTCGCCTAGAAAAGTTTGGGAAGCCTCAGGGCATATAGCTGGATTCTCTGATCCAATGGTGGATTGCAAAGAGTCAAAAATGCGCTTTCGGGCGGATCAACTATTTTTCGCAAATGTACTTATCGGAAGCAAATCTATAGGTTATATCTGTGTCCAAGAATGTGACAATACGACAGAGGCAGCCGAAATAGCAGCTGAAACGCTGAAGAAAAATTTAAAGAAAACAGGAACGCTACAAAAATTGGTACTCAAACCACTTACGGAAGCTTCCGATGAAGAAATGGCTTTGATTCCTTCTCCCGTGACGGGAACAATTGGAGCATTAACTCTACCGCGGGAATTTAACCTAATGTTCCAAACGCATGTCGGAGCTGTTTCCGACGACGTCTCCGTAGCCTGTTTGCGTCCAGAAACTGCCCAGGGCACATTCGTTAACTTTCTGAACGTTATCGATACGACGCGGGTGAAAATTCCATTTGGAATTGCACAGATGGGAAGATCATTTAGGAATGAAATCACTCCTAGAAATTTTATTTTCCGCTCCAGAGAATTCGAACAAATGGAATTGGAATTCTTTATCGATGACTCGGAAGAAGCATGGCAATATTGGCATGAATATTGGATAAACGAACGTCTGAAATGGCATAAAAGTATAGGAATTTGTGAAGATTTACTAGGGCTCGATGTGCATAAAAAAGAAAAACTGGCGCATTACTCAAAGGCGTGTACGGATATCACTTTTGAGTATCCCTTTGGAGTACAGGAGCTTGAAGGAGTTGCCGCCCGGGGAAATTTTGACCTTACACAACATCAGAGTTATAGTGGACAATCGATGGAATATTTTGATGAAAACACAAAGAGAAAATATATTCCACACGTTATAGAACCCGCTGCAGGCATAGATCGCACGTTACTTGCCGTCGTTTGTTCCGCATATCACGAGGAAAAGGTTGACGATGAAGTACGCACGGTTTTGAAATTTATTCCCCGCATTGCTCCCATCAAAGTAGCGATATTTCCGCTGGTAAAAAACAATCCCGAAATCGTCGCTAGGGCCCAGGAAATACATAAAACACTTCAACGACGGTGGAATGTTTTCTACGATGTTGCTGGAACCATTGGAAAAAGATATAGAAGGATGGATGAAATCGGGACTCCCTATTGCATAACCATTGATTTTGATAGCCTAAAAGATGGTACATTTACGTTGAGGGATAGAGATTCGATGCAGCAGGAAAGAATATCTTTGGAAAAATTAATTTTGTTGATGAATGACAAAATTTTCTAAAAGTATCATCATTTAACTTGTTGTTTGTAAATTCTTATGTACAATAAGAAATCTTTACTTTATGGAGTACACGGAGGCAGTAGATATAGTTTCTGAGCTTTTTAGAATAAGCCAATGGGCTAGTAATGACTACGGAGAAAAGTATGCTGTCCTAGACAGCGACATTGAGATTCGGATATTTCAGTCAGCTAGGGATAAAATGGTAATACAAGGAATGTTCGGGGAACCTGTCCAAAGCATATCGGCAGCAAATGCAAACGAAATAAAATTTCGCTATCTCCTTCAGGCTAATTTTATTAGGATTATTCGGTATGATGATGTTTTATCCATAGATAAACGCACAAACCGGTTAACCACGACGCGGCATATTTCTTTACTTGAAACTTCCACCGAAAAAGTCCTTGATGTGGTTGAGTCTTTTATCCAAAATATAGACTTTTGGGATATGGCTCTTAAAAGGAAGCAATCATTTGCTACCGTATCTCCTCTATTGAAATTTTCTCTAAAATAATGGGAATAATAAAAAAGTTTTTTCAATTTGCATTGGTTTTCATCTATTGTGCACTCTATGCGGAGGAAAGAAATCCTGTTGGCATTTCACCATATGCTGCACTTCCCTTTTCCAAATCAAGTTACTATCACTTTGCCAAGGACCAAAATTTATCTGCCCTCATACAAGATTTTTTTTCCATGCAGGGTATAACCGTTGTGATCAGTGGTAGAGTAAATTATATTGTGAATGGCAGGTTCAGTAAAATGGATCCGGCAGAATTTTGGAATTACATAACCAAGGCCTATGGCTTGATTTGGTTTTTCGATGGTAAGATAATGTTTGTTTATACAAATGCCGAGCTGCAAACACAGATTTTCAGAATGGATACGGATGGAATTGGCACATTGTCTGTAATCCTATCACGCCTAGGATTCGTTGCTTCCGATTTTTCATTCCGAGATGTTGGTGAAGCAAACGTTTTAATAGTAACTGCTCCCCCTCAGTATATTGATGTAATTAACGACATAGCAACCAAATTTGTCCCGAGTAAGATTTCTGACACCACCATTGTAAAAATTATACCTTTAAAATACGCCTGGGCCTATGACATGACTTTTAACTATGCCAATGGTTCGATTTCCGTCCCCGGCGTTTCAAGTCTACTGCAGAGCATCGTTACGGGCCAGCAATTATCAGCGGCGTTATCCCCTTTCAATGTTAGCGTGGGAAGAAATCAGAAGCAAGTGGAATACCAGCAAATGATGGGAATACTCGACGATACCCCTCCATACGCAAAGGACATAAATAACAATATCAAGAATATACAAAAGGATGGGAAAAATTCCAACAATGGCAAAAATGATAAATCGTCGGGAGACAAATCATCCAATGATAATAATAGCATAGATATTTCTGGGACTTCTTTGCCTGGATTTATAACCTGTGATCAACGATTGAATGCAATAATAATTCGTGATAGGCGGGAAAATATGCCATTTTACGAAGAAATTATATCGAAACTCGATGTCCCATGCGAGGTCATAAAAATTGATGTTGCTATTGTAGACGTAAACAAATCCTCATCCCTTGTTTTTGGGGTTTCCGGCGCCAGTGCTCCTATATTCGGCGGAAATACCGCTATTTCGATGTCAAACAGCAATATAGGTGAAGGGGGAGGGCAAAGTTCTGGTGCAAGTGGTTCAATTGCTGGGAAATTGGGTATAATAAGAAATATTGACATAAACTATGCCATTGATGCTTTGGAAAAGAGTAGTAATGGGCAGGCAGTTTCTCGGCCATCCGTGTTAACACTCGACAACGTTGCGGCAATTTTAGAAACCGATAAAGTACACTATGCCACTGTGTCGGGGACAAACAATTCAAACGCATATACCCAATCTGCAACCACCAAATTACAGGTTGTCCCACATATCATTCCTGAAGATATTGACGGGGATGGTAGGCGTAAAATGAAGCTATTCGTTGACATATCCGACGGAAGCTTTGATGCCACCCAAGACAATCAATCCAGTGCTATAACCCAACATTCCCTGAATACGCAATCCGTATTGTATGAGGGGCAAAGCTTGGTTATAGGAGGCTACGATTCGGAAATAAACCAAAAGAAGGACAGTGGCATCCCCATATTGCAACATTTACCTTTAGTTGGAACTTTGTTCAAACATACGGATAATAGCAAGGAAGTCAAAGAGCGTATTTACGTAATTTCTCCATCCGTTGTAGAAATCCGCAGCGATGACCATAAGTATGATAGATTCGTCCAAAATGGGCAACTCACAGCCGAAGAAACCATTGAAGCTGACAATTATTCGTTAACCACCCCATGGCCAAAAGAAAAACAACCTAAACCTAAACGCTTTAGAGCAAGAATCAACTGACGTTAACGTTGTTTAATTGCTTTTTCTCCTCTTGCACCTGCATTGGTAGATCCTAGGCTGGTAGGTATAATCCTGTCAATCGTTTTGTCCTTTCCTTGTTTTGGGTTGCAATGGAGTATGCTCTGGGATCTCCAACGACAAACACTTTATTTTTCCCACGCGTAATGGCAGTGTACAGAAGGTTGCGCTGTAACATAACGTAATGCTGTCTCAGCAATGCAATTATTACAATGGGGAATTCACTTCCCTGAGATTTGTGTATGCTTATGGCATAGGCCAAGTGGATATCAGACAAATTCCCTCTGCTTAGGCACACAACCTCATCCCCAAATTTGGCCGTTGCCGTATGATCATCGTCATTCAAATAGGTTATATTGCCAAGATCTCCATTAAAAATATTCTTTTCGTAATTGTTTCTTATTTGAATGATTTTATCCGCGATTCTAAACTGTGTCCAAGGGACGCCATATTCCTTTGGAATAAAGATATTTTGAAAGGTGGTATTTAAATTTTCCGTTCCAATTATTCCCTGGTGTACGGGAACTAAAACTTGCACATCGTTGATTGGGTCAATATTGTACCACATCGGAAGGTATTTTTGACACAGGAGAGTTATCTTTTCCAGGCAGATTTCAGGGGTTTCAGCCTCTATGAAATGAAAATCGCGGGATGGATTGATGTCCCCGAAGGAATGTATTACTTCTGGACAATCTTCCACCGTATGGATGATATTGTGAGCGACGGAAACGATTTCGCTGCAAGCCTCCTGTCGAAAAATTCTATCTAGCCGTGTGACATAAAATTTTCCAGATTTTATGATATCTCCCAACACATTTCCCGGTCCCACGGAAGGCAACTGGTCGATATCACCGACGAGCAGCACATGGGTGGTGGTCGGAAGTGCTCTAAACAGTGAAGCAGCCAGAAAAACATCGACCATACTTGCTTCGTCTACCACAATGAAATCCAACTTGAGCGGCATAGATTCATCGTGCAAAAATGTGCGTTCCCCAGGCTTATATTGCAGTAATCGGTGAATTGTTTGGGCAGGCTTTCCAGTGGTTTCAGAAATTTTTTGGGCAGCACGCCCCGTAGGAGCGCACAGGACGGTGTTTGCTTTTTTAGCAGAAAGAATTGTTACAAGCGAACGAAGAATGGTCGTTTTCCCAGTCCCAGGACCTCCGGTCAAGATAGATACTTTGTGGGTCAATGCGGCTTCGATGGCTGCAATTTGTCCCGGCGCAAATACCAAACTCTCACGCTTTTGTACCCAATCAATCGCTTTTTCTACCCAAATGTCAGGCAGCGTTGAACTTTTATCGAAGAGAATATTTTGTAAACATTTGGCTATGGTATCTTCCATATTTTTCAGCGATGACTTTTGTACGATTTCATTGGAAATCATGCACAACCTTCCGAAGGTGATTAACTTCTCAACGCGTTCATCTACCCTGTCGGGGGATAATTCTAACAAGATCTGCGCCGATTTTAGTAACTGTTGGCGGTAGATGCATGTATGGCCATCATCCTCGGCCAGTGACAAAATATGCATAATTCCGGCATCGATACGAGATGAATGCGTGGAAGGAATGCCCAAATTTTTCGCAATTTTATCGGCTGTTTTGAATCCCACCCCTTGCACTTCCTGGGCAACGCGATAGGGATCGGTTTCTAAAATTGTCCGTGCTCCAACACCATATTTTTCATACAATTTAATGCATAGCGCATTGGTTACATCGTAGGTCTGCAAAAAAATCATAATATCCCGTATGGCAAACTGGGAATCCCAGGCCTCTTTTATCTTTGATGCACGCTGTTTTCCAATCCCGTCAATTTCTAACAACCGAGCAGATTCGGTCGACAAAATATTAAACGTATCTGCTCCGAAATAATCTACTATTTTCTTTGCATAGATTTTCCCAATTCCTTCGATTAATCCGCTACCCAGATAGCGCCGAATACCTTTAATATCAGAAGGCAACTTGGACTCAAACTGTTCCACATTAAACTGCTTTCCATGCTTTTCGTGGACTGTCCAATTTCCTGTTATTTCCAAGGTTTCTCCAGGCTGTACACCTGGCAAAATTCCACATGCCGTTACCTTGGTTCCCGATTTCGATTCCTTAACCTCTATGATGCTATAGAAATTAGCATCGTTTCGAAAAATAATCCTTTCGAGTACGCCTACTATTGTCGGTTTCAACTCTTCTGCCTCTGTCACCTATTCCCTCACGCTAATGGTTAGTGTAGCATTTTCTGCCCAAAACCTCATTGCTCTCGCCCATGCGACTACAAGCAATGCATGCCTAATCTCGATGATGTTTTGCATGGCTGACAAAAAACTCAGTAATCCAATAATTGCAAGTGTTTAAGCAATTTCCACAGGTTTGGACATAAATTGCGGAAAAGGGTACTATGAAAGACTAATAGTTTAAAACTTTCATGCCCTGCATAATATAATTTTGTACATAATCTTTTATAGCGGCTTTTAGAGGTGTGACTGGCTGATTATATCCCAGGCTGCGCAGTTTCGAAATATCTGCACAGGTGTGATACTGATATTTATCTTTCAACTCACTTGGCATATCGATAAATTCTATGCAAGCTTCTCTGTCCATGGCCTCAAAAATAGCAAGAGCTAATTCTTTCCACGTGGACGCTATTCCAGAACCAAGATTATAAATGCCGTCGGTGGGTTTCCCATTGACTACTTCTGGAATTTCTGCCAAAAATATTGCCATTGCAACGGCATCTTTTACGTACAGAAAATCCCGTCTTTGTTCCCCATCCTTAAATTCCTGTCTGCCACTTTTGAACAGATACACTTTACCACTAGCAAAGATTGATTCGTAGGCCTTTAATACCATGCTGCGCATGTTGCCCTTGTGGTATTCATTAGGGCCGAAAACATTGAAATATTTCATGCCATGGACATGCAAATTATTTCTGGCAGCGTACAAATCGAAGAGGTGTTTCGAATATCCGTACGCATTCAATGGACGCAGGCCAATGTTCGGAAAAATTTCATCGGACATTCCTTGAGAACCGTCCCCGTAGGTGGCTGCCGATGATGCATAGACAAAACGGATATGCCTGCTGTGGGCAAAATTGGCCAACGTCTTTGTGTACTCATAATTATTCTTAATCAAATAGGCTACATTCTTTTCCGTGGTCGATGAACATGCTCCCAGGTGAAAAATATGAGTAATCGTATTTAACTTGAGATCTTTTTTTTCTACCATGTCAAACACGGTATCCGCTTCGACATAGTCGTTAAACCGTAGGGGAACAATGTTGAGAAATTTATTGTCACTGCCTAAAAAATCCGAAACAACGATATTTTCAAACCCCTTATTGTTCAATTCACTGATCAAAGCACTCCCAATGAATCCAGCACCACCTGTGACCAAAATAGTTTTTGCCTCTGAAAGTTTCATAGGCTTGGATGATTAAAATTTTCACACACTTAGCAATAGTCAACATAAAACCCATGAACTATTTAGGTTGTTATCTTCTAAATACAGACATGGAAAAGATCTGAAAGGTGTGTGAGATTTTAACGTTGATTAAAGATTTGGGATGCGTATCTTGCTTGTTAATGAAATGCCCGAAGTGCGGACATTTATATTCAAAAGTTACCGATACCCGTATTACTGCGGATGCCACTTCCATCCGTCGCCGGCGTGTATGCCTAAAATGTGACCATAGATTTTTTACGAATGAAATTTCGTGCGTCGAATACCCAATTGTTATTAAACGGGACAATCGAAAGGAAGAGTTTGACGGAGAAAAAATCAGAGCTGGACTAATGAAAGCGTTTAAAAAGCGAAGCGGAATTAAGGAAAAAGTTAATGATATCGTCAGTGGAGTTTTGGCAGAAATTATTTCGAAATACCCGGAAAAAGTCCCATCGGAGAAAATTGGAGATATGATAATGGATCGACTAAGGAACAGCGAACCGGTTGCCTATCTGCGTTTCGCCAGCGTATATAAAAATTTCGAAACGGCTAAAGACTTTGCATTAGAATTTGAGCAACTATTGCTAGACCTTCCCAAGTAGGAAGTCAAATAAGGAATCAAAATGTTAGGATCACATTTCTGCTACGAAATTTTTAAACTTTTGACGTAAATGATTGACATTTTCGCATAAAAGAACATACCGCATGTTTGCGGCTTGGGAAGAGGATACGTGAATAAAAAATATGAACAATGAGATAAGCCATGAGATGATAAAACGCTTTGGGGTGTTGATAGAGAAAAAGGTCTGTGGGGAAGAGCTGACAGATAATGAAATACGAGAAATAACAAATGCCATAATTATTAAAAGAATTCCCGATTTCCAGTTGTCGGCTTTTTTGATGGCGGTGTACTTCCAAAATATGAGTATCCAAGAGGCTTCAACATGGGCGGAAGAATTGATGTTATCCGGAGATATCATCGATATTGGAATGATTTCTGGTCCCAAAGTTGATAGGTGTTCCACGGGAGGAGTGGGAGACAAATCGGCTTTTGTGTTGATGGCAATAGCTGCCTGTTGTGGAATAGCAGTCCCAACTTTGGTCGATAGCTATGATGGGTTGGTCATTTCTGACCTAGATAAAATGTCATCTATTCCCGGTTTTGACTATAAATTTGACACTAAAAAGTTTCAAAAACAGCTTAAAAAAATAGGATGCTGCTATTATCAACAACCAGAAAATATTGCGCCTGTGGATGTGACCCTTGATAAAGTTAGGCGTTTAATTGGCACAATTTCTAGTGTTCCACTGGTGACAGGAAGTATTTTGGGGAGCAAATTGTCTTCTGGAGTAGATGGTGTTGTTGTCGATGTTAAATGGGGCAATGGTTCTTTCGTAAAGGATATGGAGCAAGCCAAACAGCTCGGAAGAATGATCACACGCGTTGCTCGGGCTTTGAATAAAAAATGCATTGCGATCGTAACAGATGCCAATCAACCCCTTGGGAAAACGGTAGGAACTTGGTTGGAAATTAAAGAAACCATCGAGTTATTACAAGGACAAGGCGATGTAGAAATGCAGGATTTAATCCTGCGAGTTGGCATGGAATTCATTAGATTGGCAGGAGTTGCAGGATCTACATTGTCGGCCAAACAATTGATCATTAAAAAACTTTCCGATGGATCAGCTTTAAATAAATTCAAAGAATTGATAGCAGAACAAGGAGGAGATACATCATATATCGATGATCCGGAAAAGTATCCACAGGCCAAATATTCGCGGAAACTAGCGGCACAAAAACGGGGCTACATACATACGGTGAATGCTGGCATGATTGCACGGGGAGTAAGCATTTTATCCAAAAAACCCGATGGGACGATAGATCACATGGTTGGAGTGTCCGATATAATGAAAGTTGGCATGCAAATTAAGCAAGGAGAGCCACTCATAATGATTCACTATAATGATGAAACAAATCTTGAATCTGCTCTAGAGTACTTTAGAGATGCGTATAGACTTGCTCCAAAAAGACCGGCATTAAACGAGTTAATTGTTGAACGCATTGCGTAATATATAAAATTCATATGAAAAATACATGGCTATTTCTTGTAATCTCTCTATGCGTACTCGTTGGATGTAAAAAAAAGGAAGTAGATACTGTCCAACAAAATTTAAGGATATCTTCTCCGAATGAACTGCTAAATGCGGATCCACAACAGATATATGGTAGCAATGACCGCAAGATTATGCAGGCTGTTTTCGAAGGTTTGATTGTGCCGGATCCTGAAACAATGAAACCGCTACCTGGTGTGGCAGAACGGTGGAGCGTGTCACCTGATAAAAAAGTATACGAATTCTTCCTAAGGGACGATGCCATATGGTCCGATGGAACTCCTGTTACGGCAGGAGATTTTGTCTATGCTGCCAAACGAGCGTTATCATCCAAATTCGCCTGCGCGGCTGTGGATGTATTTTTCCCTATTCTCAATGCTAAGGCATTTTTCGATAGGAAAATTCGCAACTTTTCCATGGTTGGGGTACGTGCAATAAGTTCTCGAACGTTGATAATTGAACTAGAAAAGGGCGATCCATATTTTCTAACAACCCTGATGCATCAATGCTGGTTCCCGTTAAATGATAAGGTTGTTGCATCCTTAGAAGAATATACGCGTCCTTTGTACGACTTCTCCAATGCTTTTAAATTAAAAATCATCTCCAATGGCCCATTTACTTTTTCAGAGAGGAGGCCAGGGGTAAGTTTGTTGTTGGAAAAAAATCCTAAATATTGGGATGCGGACAATGTACTGCTGTCATCGGTGACATTTTTTGTAAAAAACAATCAAACCGTGGCCATAAAAGATTTTTTAGAGGGGCAAGTAGATATCGTTGAACTTCAACGGGACGATGAAAGTTCAATTGGAGATTGTTTGCGAGACAAAGAATTGATGCTATCCCCAGCATTCGAGTGTCTTAGCCTCGTATTTAATGCTACAAATCCTGTTTTCCAAAACAAAAATATTAGGCTTGCCATGGCTCTGGCCATTGACCGAGAAAAGTTGTTGGCCAAAATAGGGAAAAATAAAGTTCTTGCAGCCTATGGTTTTATCCCGCCCTATGATAGCAAATACGATAGTTCACCGCTGTTCAAGCAAGATATTCAGTTGGCACGTAAGCTGTTTGAAGAGGCAGGCTATAATTCTACGGCAAAATTTCCACCCGTAAAGATATTGTGCGACACCTTGGAGACCGGATTATATGCCATAATCTTGGAACAGATTAGGGAAGATTGGAAAAATGTTCTAGGGGTGGATACTTTCGTAGATAATAAAGGTGTTGACTCCTTTTTTGCCCATAGAAAAAAAGCAACCTTTGATATGATCAAAGTTTCGTTTGGAGGTTTATATTACAACCCTGCGTTTATCATGCACATTTTTACCTCCAAAGATCCCCATAACTATGGCAAATGGTCAGACCCAACCTACGATGAAATGTTCAAGCGGATCGAAAAAACCACCAACAAGAAAAAACTGAGAAGATTAATAAGGGAGGCGGAGTTGTACCTAATCGATAAGATGCCAGCCATTCCGTTGGTTTTTAATTCCCATTCATTTTTGGTAAGAAAACGCATAGGAGGGTGGTTTCCCAATCCAATGAATATGCATCCACTTAAGTTTGTTTATTTTGCCTATTGAAATATTTTCAGCCATTCCGTTGGTTTTTGTCATATATTCTGCCATTTTTTCCATAAAATAGTCGCATTCGTAGCCATACTGTGCGGTTAGTGAGAGTCCTGTAAAAGCATTCGTTGCCGGGAAATTCGAAGAAGACATAAAGCAAATATTATTGTTCGGTTGTGTTTTTTTTGCAATTTGTTCAACCAAAGAATCATCTTCATACATTATCGTGAACAAACAATCATCGCTAATAGTAGCGTCCATCTGTTTCAAAGCGTCTAGTATTGCATCGATGGCAAAATTTAGGTTGGTGAAATTTGGCAAACACCTCTCATAAACTTTGGCGAAGGGGAAACTTCCTTCGAAGGATACTTTTTCATCCACCAATAAAAGTATGGCATCAAATTTTCCCATAAGATATATTTCATGAATAGCAAGGCTTGTATTTTGATCAATTGATCCATCCACATTCGGCAATAAAACAGGTGAAACGACTAAAATATTCATAGTTGGGATACCTACGTTAAACGGGTAATCAGACAAGAATTTTTTGCGAACAACAATTTGTTTTGCATATGTGGAAAATTTTTGTACGCTTACCCTTGATGAGAATGGGATTAAAAAGGGTTGGGTTTTATATATTGGTCTTGGTGGCTACTTTGTCATTACCCGCCGAATCTTCCTTGAATACCATTGGAGAATTGCAGCGAAAAATATTCATCCAATCCACCAAATTTGATTCCGCTAATTCAGTACCAGAAAAGACAGCGGAAACAAATTTAACGGACGATAGGATACTCCCTGTAGTTAAATCGAGGAGAAAAAAGGTTAATACCATGTTTTCAGATGATGAAAATACCATTCGACAGGCCACTCGACAGAAGTTACTAAAAGAAATTGAGGCAAATTGGCAAACGCCTACCCCGAAAAGTCCGATTTTGGACAGCTATTTGGCCACTGATTTGCATACAAATGCGCTCTTTGAGAGAGCAAATAGAATTATCATTCCCCGAGTAAGGTTTATAAACACCCCTCTGTCACGGGCAATTGAATCCTTGGCTAATCTGGCAGAGGCCAATGATCCTTCTTCCGATAATAATGAAAAGGGAATGAACATTGTATTGCTTGGAATGGAAAGTGTAGAAAAGGAACCGGTGGTAAATTTGAATTTGAAAAATATTTCTTTTTGCCGCTTGGTTGAATTGATTGCACAATCTGTTTCCTATCAATTTGATATCACCCAAGATGCGATCATTATTTATAAATACGACGTAACCGAAAGCATATTAGATACACAATTTTTTCCCATATCTCGGGCAACTTTGGTCCGGTTAACAGGAATTCAAGGCATAAATCATCACATGTACAATTCCCCAGACTCCCCGGAAAATATTGCCGACGAAGAACATGCCATAAAAGAATTTTTTCAACGGGCAGGAGTAGATTTTAAAAACATTACCGGTAGTAATTTAGCGTTCGATGGTTCCCAGATAATAGTTACCAATACGAGAAGGAATTTAAGAAAAATTAGTAACATACTTCAAAAATACTCCGAGGTTAAACAGGTCGAAATTGAGACGAAGTTCCTGGAAGTTCAGCAGGGTGTGCTC
The DNA here is from genome assembly GCA_031283685.1 of Puniceicoccales bacterium. Taxonomy (GTDB): domain Bacteria; phylum Verrucomicrobiota; class Verrucomicrobiia; order Opitutales; family JAIRKQ01; genus JAIRKQ01. The sequence continues at coordinate 15,160 of JAITBI010000004.1, forward strand.
GATGAATTGGGCTTTCGTTGGCAATTTGGAAGCAAAAATGATGACAATAAAATGTTTTTTCAAACCGGTAAAACCGTTGATAATGTACAGCGTGATAATCTGCGCACGCTAGTAGAAACATTTGCATCTACAAATTTTTCAAGAGGGGATGGCAAAATAGTTGAAGCTAATCCAGATATCAGTCCCATTACTTTACCGAATCAACCACCTGGACTCCCAGGGCAAATAAACCTGGGTGCATCGGCCACACCACTGACGAGTTTCACCGGTGTATTAAATAGTCTACAGTGTAACGTTATGATTCAGGCACTGGAACAACACGCTGGATCAGATCTTATGAGCGCTCCAAAACTGACGGTGCTTTCTGGGAAAACGGCAGAAATTGTCATAGCCATGGAATTACGCTATCCTCAGAGCTATGGAGATACACGTTCCGAAGTTGGTACGGGATATTCCGGGTTGGGTGCGTCGAGTTCCGCTGGGGTGACGATAACGGCTGGTACACCACAAAATTTTACTACGCGCAACGTTGGTGTAGAAATGAGTGTGACTCCCACCGTAGAAGTGGATGGAAGTATCAGTTTGCAACTTGAGCCAAAGGTTACCGAATTCGAAGGGTTTGTTGAATATGGTGGAGTAAATGTCGCCGTAGCGTCGGGTAGTACGGTTACCATCCCTTCTGGATTTTACCAGCCGATATTTTCAACGCGAGAAATCCACACAGAAGTTAATGTTTTCGACGGAGCAACCGTTGTTATGGGCGGTCTAACCCGCGAAGAAGTAAAAGAGGTAAATGATAAAGTCCCCATCCTAGGCAACATTCCCTTGCTCGGTAAATTGTTCAGATCGAAAAGTGAAACCGTCCAGAAACGAAACCTGTTGATTTTTGTTACTGCCCATACCATCTCCCCCTTGGGAAACAAAAAATTATTGCCCAATGTGGAATAATTCCCGATAGTTCCGATCCAAAGCTCAAAGTGACATTTTGACGGACGATTCTATCAAAAGAGTCCACCATTCTGGCGACTTTTAGAATAGTGATTGGTGACAAAAAATCTCCAAACAATATCTTTTTTTGAAAGTTTTGCAGTAATGGAACAATACACTTGACTTGGAATGGTAATTGTGAAATTTGACACACGTATGTTATCCACAGTTCAGTCTTGTGCATTGCGAGGTATTGACGCTGTTAATATCGCCGTTGAGGTCAATTCCGGTGAGCGAGGAGATTTAAAATTTATAATCGTTGGGTTGCCTGATATGGCCATAAAAGAATCCTGTGACAGGATATTTTCTGCACTTGTGAACAGCGGATATGCCATTCCCCACACCAGAACGACCGTAAATCTAGCACCCTCCTACATCAAGAAAGAAGGATCTTTCTACGACCTACCCATTGCTCTCGGTGTAATTCAGAGCACGGGGCAATCTTACCTCCATAATTTAAGTGACTTCATAGTCGCTGGAGAACTGGGATTATCCGGCAAAATTCGAGAAATCAAAGGCGGCCTAACCTTTGCCATAAAAGCCAAAAAAGAGAGGAAAAAGCTGCTATTGCCCGTGGAGGCTGCCCAGGAGGCATCATTTGTCGACGGTGTGGAAATTTTCGCAGTGAGTAATCTAAACGAAGCGGTCAAATTTTTGACTGGTCAGATAAAATTAGATCTCCTGGAACATAGAAACTTTCTTGGCCTAATAAAAAATAAGGATCACCTAGACTTTTCCGAAGTAAAAGGCCAAGAAAGTTTACGTAGGGCCGTAGAAATAGCCGTTGCTGGAGCCCATAATATTCTAATGATTGGACCTCCCGGTGCTGGAAAATCGATGATTGCCAGACGTATACCGAGCATAATGTCCACGCCTACCTTCGATGAATTTTTGGAAACGATGAGTATTTATTCAGCAGCGGGATTACTTATGACAGAAAAAAATGCCCATTTCGAGCGTCCATTCCGGTCTCCTCACCATACGATTAGTAATGCAGGTTTACTTGGAGGGGGCAGCATTCCATGCCCAGGAGAGATTTCACTGGCCCACAACGGAGTATTGTTTTTGGATGAACTATCGGAATTTCGCCGCACAACCCTAGAGTCTTTGCGTCAACCATTGGAAGATGGTAATGTGACGATTTCCAGGAGTTCCGGAAAGGTAAAATTTCCATGCCGAACGATGATTGTTGGGGCAATGAATCCATGTCCATGTGGATATTTGGGGGACAAAACGCGCAGGTGCAAATGTAACCATTTAGATATTCAGCGGTACAGATCCCGCATTAGTGGGCCGATGATGGATAGATTTGACATACAGATAAACGTTCCTGCCGTTCCGATTGAAGATATTCAGTCGAAAAGCTTTTCCGAATCGTCCACAGACATACGGGTTCGCGTAGAAAAAGCATCAAAAATTCAAATGGAACGCTTCAAATTTTCGAAAAATGGACGCAATGCTCATATGTCCCATGGCGAAGTGGTAGAATTTTGCAGGGTAAATGAGGAATCATCCGATCTGTTGGCGACGGCTATGAAACAACTGGGCCTCTCCGCCAGGGCCTACGATAAAATTTTAAAAGTTAGTCGCACAATTGCAGATTTGGAATATGAAGAAAAAATTTTACCGCATCACATTTTAGAATCCATTCAGTATCGTTCCTTGGAGAGATCATAGATAAAATGATTCAAAAAGCATCGATTCATCCCCAGAAAAATGATATAATTGTCAAGGTGCGAGAAACAGAAAAGGTAAATACCTGTTTTATTTATGCAAAAAACAAAAATTTATGCAAAAAGTAAAAAGGCTTGTCGCTTCTTGAATAAGGATTATATAATGGCATCATCATGTGTAAAAAGAATATCATTTTGACAATATTTCTTTTGTCTGCCCTGTGTGCGGTTTCAATTTCTTTTCATTTAAATCATAGAAGGTTGAAAAAGGAAGTTTTAGGCTTAAACAAAGAAATTGCTACGAAAAATTACTCAAGGGAGATTATAAATAGTCCACGATCGATCGCGAGAAAGCCAGTGTTTGTTTCGTATGCACAAGTTTTTGAAGACATAATCTTATATGACGTTTTGGGTGATGTTAAAGATGGTTTCTACATTGATGTCGGGGCTAATCACCCCATTATAGACTCTGTGACAAAGTTTTTTTATGAGGAAGGATATCGTGGGATAAACATCGAGCCCCTTCTGCACGAATATGATATGCTTAAACAAGATAGGCCGCGTGATATTAATTTATGTGTTTGTGCTGGGTCAAAAAGCGGGGAACTGGAACTTTACGAAAGAGGTGGACTTTCCACGCTAGATGTAAATATTGCCAACAAATGGGATAAAGTTCCTTTACCAAGAAAAGTCGAAGTTGTTCCACTCTCATGGATTTGTAAGGAATATTGTCCAAAGGGACAGGAAATTCAGTTTTGTAAAATAGATGTGGAAGGGTTTGAAAGAGAAGTTCTTTTAGGGTTTGATTTTCAAAACTTTAGACCAAAAATATTTCTCATAGAGGCTACAGAACCATGCACGATGATTCCAACCGAACAAAAATGGGAAGAAATTTTGCTGAATAATGGATATGAATTTGCCTATCAATATGGTGTAAATCGATACTACGTCGATAGTAAGTTTCCTGACCTAAAAGAAAAATTTGTCGGAATGGGAAAAATAATGGATAAGTATATTATCGTGAAATGGTAATTTTTTTGAGTTTAGAGCTGTGTATGGCTGTATTTTTGTTTACCAAAAAATGCATACTGAAGCTTACCTAAATCGATGGAAATTCCATAATTATAGGAAATGAATTTTTTTATGCAAAAAGTAAAAAGGCTTGTCGCTTCTTGAATAAGGATTATATAATGGCATCATCATGTGTAAAAAGAATACCGTCTTGACAATATTCCTTCTGTCTGCCTTGTGTGCGGTTTCAATTTCTTTTCATTTAAATCATAAAAAATTGAAAAAGGAAGTTTTCAACTTAAGGAGAAATAGCTTTTTCTTTGGAAAACGTGCATTAACTATAATGAAATATTTCGCACCGAAAGACGTCGTTGATAAAAATCTCGTTCGAATTGGTTGTGACCATGATGGGGGGTATATTATGGTAGATGACTTTGGCAAGTGTGATGCCGCCTATAGCTTCGGAATTGGCAATGACGTTTCATGGGATCTTGATATCGCGAAAAGAGGAATTGACGTATTTATGTATGACCCACAATAGAAAAATTACCATCGAAAAATGAGCATTTTTCATTTTTCAAAACTGGAATTTGTGGTGCATCCGGCGAAGATGCGAATTTAAAAACGTTTGAAGAAATTTTAACCGCAAATGGCCATATGACTAACAAGAACCTTATCTTAAAAATTGACGTCGAAGGGGCAGAATGGGAGGTTTTTAGCAAAACATCAGGCGAAATTATAGAAAATTTTGCACAAATAGTAGTTGAATTTCACAGTGTAGATGATGTTTACGATGAAAATAAATTCAACGCCATGCTAAATGTACTTGAAAAATTAAACACAACACATCAGATAGTACATGTTCATGCCGTTAACTATGGCACTTTTGTCATAATTGGAGGAGTTCCATTGCCTAACGTATTCGAAGTTACCTATTTGCGCAAAAAAGACAATCAATTTGTCTCTAGTCATAAATGTTATCCGATACAGGGCTTGGACATGCCAAATAATCCCAATGCAGCAGATTTTTTCCTAGGCTTTTATGGTATGTTTACGAATTGATAGAATTAACCCAAATTAAATCGTAACAAAATTATTGGGATCGAAACATATCATAATTGACTATTAGACCTTTTCGGTTACGGTTCCCGAAAGTATGATTATTAAACCTAAAACACGCGGTTTTATATCCCTAACGGCTCATCCCAAGGGATGCGAAGAAAACGTAAGGCAACAAATTGTGTTTGCAGAAAAACACAATATTCCCAGTGCTCCAAAAAATGTCCTGATCATTGGGGCTTCTACGGGATATGGTTTGGCAAGCAGAATCACATTAGCCTTCGGCGGAAGAGCAAATACCATAGGGGTGTTCTTTGAACGTCCATCTGAAAAAGACAAACCCGCCTCTGCCGGCTGGTATAATTCGACCGCTTTTAAAAAATTTGCGGAACAAAGTGGCCTATTGGCAGAAAATATAAACGGCGATGCTTTTTCATCCGAGGTGAAAGAGCAGGTAATAGATTTGATAAGGCAAAAGTTTGGACAGATAGACTGCGTGGTATACAGCCTAGCTTCCCCCAAAAGAACAGATCCCTTTACTGGTGAAGTTTTTAAATCAGTCCTTAAGCCCATAGGAAAACCTTTCATGGGGAAAACCATCAATGTCGATAGGGAAGAAGTCTACGAAGTAACCATTGAACCGGCTACGGCGGAAGAAGTACGAGCAACGGAAAAAGTAATGGGGGGCGAAGACTGGGAATTGTGGATACAGGCCCTACACAATGAAAAATTATTGGCAAATGGCGCCAAAACCATCGCCTATTCCTACATTGGTCCCGAAATCACTTGGCCAATCTATGCAAATGGAACCATAGGAGCTGCCAAGGATGATTTAATGCGGGCAATGGAAGCGATAAAATTTCTGCTGGCTGATATCGGAGGGCAGACAGTTATTTCCGTCAATAAAGCTGTTGTAACCCAGGCTAGCGCTGCCATACCAGTGGTTCCGTTATATATTTCAATTCTTTTCAAAGTTATGAAAGAAAAGGGGATTCACGAAGGGTGCATAGAGCAAATGGTTAGACTATTTAGTGAAAGGTTATATGGCCCCCATTCCGGCAAATCCTTGGATGAACATGGTCGCATTCGACTGGATGATTTTGAACTAAACCGGGATGTTCAAGATGCCATCGCCAGAATTTGGCCGAAAATTTCTACGGAAAATTTGAAAGAATTTTCAGACATAGATGGATATAAGCAAGAATTTTTAAAACTTTTTGGTTTTGGATTGGTTTCCATAAATTACGACGACGATGTCGAAATTTAATTAAATCTTTTTAAGAAAATATTGACAACGATTTGTTAAATATTTAGCATCTTTCAATCGAAAAAGGAGTTAATAATGGCAGGAACAAATAATAAAACAATTAATAGTCCAATTCCAGATGATATAACAGTAACCCTTGGTAGAATTTATGCACTTTTAGCCACTTGTGTTTCAAAAAGCGAAAAAGGATTAAACTGTGCTATTAAGAGATTAGAGAATGATGATAACATCGGCCAGGAACAGTTGCTTGCTTTGCAAGCCAAAATCCAATCATGGGGAAATTTGACTACCACATGCACTGGCTTGTTACGTGCCGTTGGAGATGCTCTGAAATCGACATCACAAAATGTTCGATAATTGGTTTTCTAGGTTGAAAATGTAGATGGATAATGTACCAAGTGAAATTTCGAAAAGTGATTTGCCTGTTTCTACGGAGATGGTTCGTTGTCTGATGGATATTGGTTATGTTGCCACTGGTCGTGGATTACAGTCTCAGGCTACAAGTATTTTCAATGGGGTAGTTGCCGCGCGACCAAGTAGTGAATTGCCGTTGATAGGTCTTGCTGTTTGTAAGCTCAATTTTGGATATGTCGTCGATGCAGCCAAAATTCTCGCTGAACAGGCATTGAAGCTAAACCCTAATAGTGGAACAGCTAAATGTTTTTTAGCAGTTGCTATCAAAGCATTAGGACAGGAGCAGGAAGCATGTGATTTAATGCACCAGGTATGCGACGACACTACGGAACCAGCTGCTAAGGCTATGGCAGAATCATTTCTTACCGGCAAAGATGTTTCGCCTTAATTTATAAGGGGTCCTAAAGAGATTGATGGGAGATCAAAGAAAAAAAGAAAAAACGACGGAATAACTCTGATTTAAGGAATGGTAAATTTCCCACAAAACTTATACAACCGTGTAGATGTCATTAGCTAATTTACATTAGTTCAAATGTCTGAAAAATAGGTGATTTCCTGATATTGTTTGTACAATATTTTTTGTGAAAAATGTTTCACAAAAAAAACACCACATTGACTATTGATAGTATGCTATTAATTACTTGTCTTAAAAACATAAGGCAATAAAAACCTATTTGCGCCTTCTAGATTTGAACAAAAAATGATTTTTAGTAGAAGCAAAAAAGACTTGCAAGGTTGCAAAAATATTTACAATATAGCACATACGTATAGTATAATGAAAACAAAATCATTCTCATTTGCATTACTGGCGGCAATATTAATTCTTCCATTGTATTGGTATTGTAAAGTTGATAAAGTATCTCCATTGGATAGTAAAATACTTGTTACCATCGATGGAGGATCAGCTACGAAAAAATCTCCCATTGCACAGGCGCTTGCTAAAAAATTCAACTTGGTTTACATTGAAACGGGCGCATTGTATCGCACAACAGCACACGTGCTTATCAAAGCTGGAATTATGCCAGAATCTAAAAATGAAAGCAAGATAGACAAATTTTTGGAGGATGCCAGATGTGAATGTCTTTTGGAAGATTGGAAAGTTAAATTTAGCATCAATGGAGTCTGTTTGACCGCCGAAGAATTAAGGGCAGGGGATATCAATGCCAACGTGGCCAAGTATTCATCGTTATTTAAGTCCATTAATAATTTTTGCATAAAACATATTCGAGAAATTATAAATTTGGAAGGAGTTCAGAAGTTCAACGGTATAATTGCCGAAGGGCGGACGTGCGGTACATATATATTTCCAGAAGCCGATGTAAAATTTTGGCTCATGGCCACCGATTCTGCTAAGATAAATTTCAGGCTTAATGTGGAAAAAGAAGTCGATAACCCCATTGAACGTGATAAATTAGACTTTTCTCGTACGTTCTATCCAGTGGTAAAACCTGAACGTGCCGTAGAAGTATGGACATCTTCCCGACCAATGGAAGAAAATATTGCGCTAGTGTCAGCATTTATGGAGCAAAAATTAGACGTTAAAAAATACAGTAAGCCACAAAAATCAAAAATTATGTCACTGCGGCATCGTTAAAAACCACAATCGATCTGAGAATTCAGATTCACCTCGTAGCTTACACCTTGTCGAGTTAGCACGGACCTATTCAGCTCCACGTCGTCGGTTTTTGATTAACTCTCATGCTTTAAAAATAGTACCTAGGTTTTTACCCATAAAAGTCGAAGCGCTAATGACGGTTATTGCTAAAAACGTCATTGCCCAAACCCCCAAAGAACATGCCAGGAATGGGCCTTCGCCTAACAAATTAATCAGTTCGTAGATAGCCTTGGTTATGGGGTAATATTGTTGTTTTTGGGCTAAAATTAGGGAATCGGACACTTCAAGCATGGTTTGTGAAAAGACCAATAATCCTCCAGCCAGTAAATTTGCAACTATTAGCGGAAAAGTAATTTTTATGCTAGCCTTTACGGGAGGACATCCCAAACACTGGGCAGCCTCTTCATAGGTGTAGCTCATTTGTTGTAGGCCGGATATTGCCGAGCGTACGATAAACGGTAGCTTCCGGACCGTGTACGCTGTAATCAACAACATTGTTGGGTTTTCTATGGGATTTAAAAATGAAAATACTCTACCTTTTTGACTCATTGCAAAGTATCCAAATGCCATGACAAGGCCCGGAACAGCTAGTGGTAACATGGTCATGGTGTCTAGCAAATTGCGAAATCTTAGTCTAGAGCGTACAACGACAAAGGCGATCATAATTCCCAAAATAACAGCAAATAAGGTCGCACAGCCCGAATAAACCACACTGTTTTGTATTGACGGAATCGTGAGAGGATGACCAAGGGTGATTCTGTAGTTGTCCAATGTCCAAACGTTGGGAAATACTGAATTGTACCAATCCCCGGCAAATGATGTCAAAATCACAGCGACATGCGGCATTAAAGCCACGATGGTGACACAGATAAACAAAGAGCAGCAGATTAATTTTTTAAAGAATCCTGTTTTTTTAGTCAAAGAGGCGTGGGATGCTTTTGCCATCATCGCGTAGTTTTGGTTACCCGTCAATAGCTTGCCAAAGATATAAAATGTCAAAGATAGTAAGAGTACGACACTGACCAAGGCAAAAGGCAACTGGTTGTCGTTGATCATTTTTAACCCGTTATAAATTTGGACGGAGACAACCATGTTGTAATCGAAGATTAGCGGTACCCCCAACTCGGTGAACGACCAAATGAATACCAACGTTACGCCGGCAAAAATTCCAGATCGCATCAACGGTAAGGTAATTTTAAAAAACCTTTTCAACCCGTGACATCCGAGACACCCAGCTGCTTCATCAAGCGAAGGGTCAATGTTTGCCAACGTTGATACCAAATTTAAATATAGTATGGGGGATAGGCTGATGGCGTTTAGGAAACACATACCGATTAGTTTGTAATCCCCCAGCCAATCGATCAAATGTGCTCCATCGATAATGCCTATTTTCACAAGAATGCTGTTTAGCATCCCACGAACACCAAGAATATGATGAACCCCTATGGCTCCAACAAATGGTGGTAACATGATGGGTAATAAAACGACATTGGTAAAAAATTTTTTCCCAGGAAAATCATAGCGATCCGTAAAATACGCCAACGGAAGCGCTATTAGAAAAGCAATTATGGTGGTAATACTTGCTAGTAATATCGAATTTTTGATGCTTATCAGGTATAGCCTATTGCTAAAAATTGCGGAAAGATAGGCTAGGGTAAAATGGCCATCCGAAGTGGTGAATCCATTGCGTAAAACTTGAAAAATTGGCCAAACAAAAAATGCAGCAAAAAATACTATTACTACAAAAAATACAGCTATGGAATATTTTCTCACGAATTATAAACACATCTGCTCACCATAAATAGCCCACAAAAATCATTACCAATCGCCGGAATTATCTCCTTCGATTTTCAATGATTCTTCTACGTCATCGTCAAACTCCAACAAATCAAGGTCTTCTTTATCCTCATCTTCATCCTCGATGTCCGCATCCAAACTGTATCCGGCAGGGACATAGTCTAATATGGACATAATTTCATCAAAGGCATGGGTTTTAATGCCAGCAATATACCGTTCCTGTTGTTCAGCGTGTAAAATATCCTCAACCTCTTCCAAATTCAACGGTTGTTTGAAATCAAAGCTCGCATTCAACAGTTTTATACGCAAAGCCATTATGTGATCTATGAATTCGGCAAACATCCCTTCCTGTTCGCCGGAACTATTGGGCAAGCAGAAAATACGTTCGCGCGGACTTAAAATATTGTCCTTCACCTCGTATAATCTAAGCATTTCCTTTGGCATTTCCCTCTCAATCACATAGGGAATGAATGCGTCGTTGACCACTTCATCATCGAGGCCATATTGTTTCAATTGACCCAATAGGTCTGTCATGTGTTCTATCTGTTTCGGGTCAAGAATACCTAACTCCGTATCACAAAAAGTATCGTCGCTGGCTTCATGTACCCACCAATTGTAGTCATCACCTAACCGAACTATACACCATTTGCCTGCATCTACTACCATTTCTTTCCAAAAGCTCATCGATTTTTAAACAAAAAATTTCCGGCGTAAAGAAAAATAATGACAAAGTTCAAATCAGAATATTTAAGGAATATAGATTCCCATAAAGTGATTATATTTTTACATTTTATGAGCATAAATCCCAGTATCATAAATCCCAGTATAGAACTTCAGGACATATTTACTTTTGGCATTGAAAAATTTTTGTTTTAGTCCATAGAAGTAAGGCATGTCTATGTTTCAGACACTGGCAGGCTTTAGGGACTTTTATCCCGACGATTGTGCGTTTAGAAACTTCATTTTTGAGCGTTTTCGTCAATCTGCGACAACATTTGGGTTCGAAGAATACGACGCTCCAATTCTAGAATCCATGGAATTGTTTACAGCAAAATCCGGTGAAGAAATTGTTTCCCAATTGTTCAGCTTCGAGGATAAAGGAGGCCGACCAGTTGCCATGCGACCAGAAATGACACCATCTCTCGCCCGTATGGTTGGAGCACGGGCAAGTACACTAAAACGGCCCATCAAATGGTTTAGTATTTCGGAAATGTTTCGCTACGAACGTCCACAAAAAGGACGTTTGCGGTCATTTTATCAATTTAATGCTGATATATTTGGAAATGAGTCATCCTACGCTGACGCTGAAATAATTTTACTAGGCATTCACATGTTGAGAAGTTTCGGATTGACAGTAGAGGATTTCAGTGTTCGGCTCAGCGACAGGCAGCTATGGACATTATTTATCCGATCCCATAACATAGGAGAAGATGATGTCCCGGAGGTACTTAGAATAATTGATAAAATTGAACGGGAAGAGCTATCGAAAACCCTCGAAAGCTTGAATAAAATTTGCAAAAGTAATGGACAGAAAATATTCGATGATCTTTTGGAAATTAGAACTATTCACTCGGTAAATGATATTCGGGCATTTTTTAAAAAAATTGAAAATGATGCCTTTGCCAGGAGGATTGACGAATTGGCACAGTTGTTAGCTAGAATAAAAGCCTTTGGAGTATCTGATTTTGTAACCATTGACTTCAGCATAGTACGAGGATTGGCCTACTATACCGGGTTTGTCTTTGAAATATTTGAACGTAGCGGACAATCCCGTGCCCTAGCAGGTGGTGGGAGATACGATGACCTAATTAAAAGATTGGGATATGCAGATTTACCTGCCGTCGGGTTTGCGATCGGAGACGTTGCACTTGGAAACCTATTGAAGGGAAGAAATATCGTTCCAAAACTGTCAAAAAACATACACTGTTTCGTCGTCTATTCCACTCAAACGGAAACGTTAGCCCTGCGACAGGCAACAATTCTGCGCGAGCAAAAGATAAATACCGACTATTGCCTAGACCAGGCAACTTTTAGTAAGCAACTAAAAATGGCAGCCCAGGTAAATGCAAAATATGCGATAATTTTTGGCGAGGAGGAAGCAAAAACTGGCCATGTCAAGGTCAAAGATATGTCATCCACAAGTGAAATCGTTGTGGAAATTGATAGGCTTGTCGAAGCGATCTACAGATGACAGAAAATGACAAGAGCACGGCTGCGGTGGAATATTTTTGGGATATTCTCAAAGCCGTTTATGATCCCGAAATTGGGGTGAACATTGTTGACTTGGGCATGGTTTATGCAATAGATGTAAAAAATTGCAGAGAAAACAAATTTGATGTAGATATTGAAATGACCCTAACCTCACCGGGGTGTCCACTTGCCGACGTAATTGCAGAAAATGTAAAATCGGCAATTAGGGATACGGGAAAATGTTCAAAAGTTGACGTAAATTTTATTTTCGATCCTCCCTGGAATCCCGATATGATTACGGCGGAAGGAAAAATGCAATTGGGATTACTTTAATTCTTGCGTAAAGAAATAAAAATTCCTATGCTTTAGGAAATTTTCCTATTGATCGTTTACAAAACTTAATTATCAAAGGTACCAAAATGAGTGCTAGTAGAACAAAGGTTGAGGACGCGTTAGCCAATTTGGCGTTGCGATTGAAATTAGAATCCCTGAAGCTCAATGAAAAAAATGAAACCTATTTGCTTTTTGATCAAAAGTTTCATGTAACGTGTATCTTTGATGCTGACAAAGATGAATTTATATTAACATCCGTTATTGGAGAGCTTGAAAAATTTTCCCTGGAGGCATATAAGAAGATACTCGGAGATAATTTCTTCTGGGCCGGAACGGCAGGAGCTAGATTATTTCTTGATCCCGACGGAGAGGATGGCCATGATACGATTGTATTGAGAGAGATTATACCACTAGCAATGTTCGATGAAGAACGTTTGTACGAACGCATGGAAGATTTTGTAAATGCTGTAGAATATTGGTCGACAGAATATCCAAAGTTACAGCAGGGTGGAAGATCGCTATCGGCAAATCAATCGACGGGTGGGTTCATGGTATCTGCCTAGAAAAATACGGGAGGGACCATGTGTTCTTTGGTTGATTCATGGCTTCAAGGCCTAAAAACAGCTCCCATTTTACATTCACAGCGATTACTATTGCGTCCCATATGCGTTGGTGATGTGACTCACGTGCAAAAATGCCTTAACGATAAACGAGTATCGGATAATTTGTCATATACCCCAAATCCCTATACCATGGAAATGGCAGAAATTTGGACACGTAACGTGGATAAAGGAATGGGACAAGGTACCTGTTGCTATTGGACCATTTGTGATAGGAAAACGAATAATTTCATAGGGTCCATGGGACTCAGTTTATATAGGGAACAAGAAAATTGCGAACTCCATTACTGGGTCAGTGCTGAAGAATGGAATAAAGGATATTGTACGGAAGCTTCCAAACGTACAATCGTACATGTCTTCGAAGATTTGAATATGCATAAGGCGCATGTAACCCACCGAGAAAATAATGCGGCTTCCAAAAGTGTAATAAAGAAGTGTGGATTTGTATTGGAGGGAAACTCTCGGGAATCATTGAAACGATTTGGGAAATTTGAAAATGTAATGATGTATGGCCTTCTGCAAGACGAATATCTTGCCTTAAAAGCAAAAGGGTTATATTAATTTTCCATGAAGTTGTTTCATCGGTATATACTATCCAAATGGTTTAAATCATTTCTATGTGCCTATTTTGTAATGGTAAGCCTTCTCATGCTCGAGGATGTATATAAAAATTTTTACCTCTTCATAAAGGCCCAAAGCATCTTTACAGATTTGATCAAATATTATTATTATCTGAGTGTTTCATTTGCTTCATTTGCTATTCCACTTGCGATTTTCATATCTGTCTTATTTACGTTGGGGCAGCTTCATAGAAAAAATGAAACTATAGGAGCATATTGTGCTGGAATGAGCATTTTGGAAATTTCCAAACCCATAATAATCGGAGGAGTTGTTTTGGCACTATGCAATCTACTTTTTGAATCTTTTATCATCCCGAGTGCGATCGATTATGTAACAACTTTTCGATTGAAAACAGATCTCAAAGGAGGATATACAACGGCAGCTTCCAAAGTAGGGTTTTATAATCACGTCGACAATCGTCTGTGGTTTTTTAAAAGTTTGGACAAATTATCCCACATGGCAAATGATGTAACCATTAGCTGTTACAACGATAAAAATGTAGAAGAATCAAGAATATTTGCCCAGACTGCAACATTTTCCAAAGATAAAAAATATTGGATCTGTAAAAATTGCAGCGTCATAACCTTTGATCCATCAACCGAATTGCCAACCGACGTCAAATTGTTTTCCGAAAAAGCTTTCGAAACGTTTACCGAGACTCCCAAAGTCATACTAGCGTCCTTGAAAAAAACAAAGAATTTATCATTTCCTGAAGTACTAGAAGCTGTCAAATATTACCATAATGAATCCGCAGAAAATACTTTTTGGATAAAATTTCATCAGATATTCGCCAATGCTACCGACTGCATGATCATTTTATTCCTAGCGATTCCATTTGCAGTAACGGGCATAAGGGTCAATCCTGTCGTAAACATTATCAAGGCTTCTGGATTTTTACTAATATTTTTCTTCAGTGGAACCATCTGCGAGACTCTTGGAAGTAATGGAATTCTCCAGCCAGCGTTTGCCGTTTGGATAACCAATATTTTAATCCTTCTGCCCATTAGAAAATTATTTCGCAGGGCAATGTAAACAAATGAACATTATCCATGTCATAGATTTTGAAGGGAATAAGAATTTGGGGATTTCAGAGTTTGGAGTAGTTACCATGGAAGATTTTGAGATAAAAAATGCACGAATGGAGCATTGCGCAAAATTTTTTGAAAATTATTTGGAGTACTTTCTATCCCTGCGACGGTCAGGAATATTGGCTGCCCATTCGGCCCAAACGGAAGATTATTTGTTACGCCATCATTGGCCTTCTCCGGGCAACGTTCCTATGTTTGTAAACGGTGGTACAACGATATCCTGGGGACCGTGGATAGATACTAAGCTGATTTATCGGCGGTTATTCAAAGGCTTAATATCCTATGAATTACAGGACCTCATCGCTTCATTTAATTTGCATTCTCCCCTATTGGAATTGGCAAAACAATATTGTTCTTTCTCTGCCATAAATTTTCACAATTCCCTATTTGATGCCCTCGCTACAGCGTTACTAATTCGGAACCTACCAAGATATTTTTCAAACGTTTCACCGCAAATTTTGCTGTCACTTTGTAAACCAAGGGACGCATAAATTTGTTGACAAAAACCTATGAAAAACCATCCATACCAGCCATGGAACTAAGTGGATTCTGGGCGATAATCGTCGCCATTGCGATTGTGATAGTTTCTGGTTTTGTTGTCGTTAAGCAGCAAACATGCGTCATTCTAGAAAGACTAGGGAAATTTTACCGTGTGGTAAATCCTGGTTTATCGTGGCGTATTCCTGGGATTGATATGATTGTCGGCAGGATATCGTTACGCATACACCAATTATACGTAGAAGTTGAAACAAAAACCCAGGATAATGTGTTTGTGAATGTTGCCGTTGCCGTTCAATACCGTGTTCTTAAAGAGAAAGTCTTCCAAGCCTATTATACCCTCGATGATCATCAAGCTCAGATCAAATCTTTCGTATTTGATTTGGTCCGTGCCCAAGTTCCACTGCTAATTTTGGACGATGTTTTTTCAAGGAAAGATGACATTGCAAATGCGGTAAAAGCCAATTTGGGTGAAACAATGTCTGACTTTGGCTATGAAATTGTTGAAGCCCTGATAACGGATATTAATCCAGATGCAAATGTTAAGGCTGCAATGAATGAAATCAATACGGCCCAACGGTTACGTGTTGCTGCCACGGAACGAGGAGAAAGTGAAAAGATTATTCGGGTAAAACAGGCGGAGGCAGAAGCAGAAGCCAACATTTTGCATGGGAAAGGTATCGCGGGACAACGGGCTGCTATCATAGAGGGACTCAGTCGTTCCGTCGAAGACTTTGTCAAACACGTTCCTGGATCAAATTCGGCAACCGTGATGGACATGGTTATGCTAATCCAATATATTGATACACTCAAGGAAATTGGAAGTCATTCGAATTCAAATGTTGTGTTTGTTCCCCATTCTCCTGGCGCCGTACAAAACATCAATGATCAAATTCGCGAAACAATATTCGCTGAGAAGTTAGGATGTGCCAATACAAACGAAAAGACCCAACGATTGGCAAAGCGGAAATAAGATTCTGGTATCATTTTATCAAATTGACAAAGCACCGACTTTCCCATAGAAGAGGTTTCGTGAAAATAGCACTCAGTGGGAGTTCCGGAAAGATGGGACAGCTAATTACTAAAGTAGCCAATGAGCTAGGACATGAAATCGTCTCCAAAATCAACAGGTCGACGGTGGAATATGATTTCAGGAAAACAAAACCGGATATTTGCATGGACTTCAGCGTTCCAATTGCCACAATAAAACTATGTACAGCTGCCGCAGCGTCTAAAGTCCCTGTTTTAATAGGGACGACGGGATTGACCAATGAAGACCTTCATAAAATAGGAGGTTTTGCAAAAGTTATTCCGATTTTGGCATCTCCAAATTTTTCCGTGGGGATCCATGTTCTTAGGAAACTCGTAGGTGAAGCTACTAAAATGTTACCAAAGGATTTTGACATAGAAATAGTGGAAAAACATCATACACACAAAAAAGACGCTCCAAGTGGTACAGCCCTATCCATTCTTAGCGACATAAAAAACATAAGGAAAGATAGCACCGGGGTGTTTGGACACTATGGGAAATCGGCGCATGTACCAGGAAGCATCGGCATGCATGCCCTACGGGGAGGAGATGTTATCGGAGAACATGATGTTTACTTTTTCGGCCTGGGAGAACGTCTAGAAATAGCACATCGAGTAACAAACCGAGAAATTTTTGCACGGGGAGCATTGTTTATTGCAGAAAAATTTTATAGGGTAAACGTACCTAAGTTGTATGATCTAGAAGAAATATTATGACAAAGTTTTTTGCTTCTTGAAATAGATCAAAATCCTAGGAGCGACTCCTAATTTAGAGGGGATATCAAAACGCCGTCCCAAAGAAATAGTTGAACCGCATGCCATGTTTATTACCTCCTTCCCCACGAATGGGAAACCCGAAATCAAGCCTAAGAGGAGCCCCCATGATAAATATTTTCAACCCAAATCCGATGTCCGTATTATAATCTTTTACAGAAAAATTCCATTCCCTTTGGTTGACGAAGCCAACTTCAGCAAATAAATAGAATCTAACAGGGTCTATAATCTTGAAACAATATTCAAGAGATCCATAGGTAAATGAGTTACCGCCAATCCCTGTGCCATTTTCCCTAGGACCAACATCGTGACATCTAAATCCTTTCATGAAGTTTTGACCACCCAAATAAAATCGATCAAAAAATGGCGTTGTGTCTCCACCATAGGGTGCTATCGTGCCTGCTTGTCCAATTACGGAAAATACCTGTTGAGCGGCATCGAAAACCAACCAATGTTTCATCCCGTAAGTATAAACTTTTATATATTTTGTTTTCCCCAAAAATGGGCCCCCAGCAAACTCCGTGGTGATACCAATCCTTGAGCCCATGGTAGGGTATACAAAATTGTTGCGAGTGTCACGCTCCAAAGAAAACGTTGCCTTGGAAATAGTGGTATGTCCCTCCCTGTCAAAAAAAGCTCTCGGAGCACCCCTAGAAATGCCATAAATTTTGACAGATTCCAGGCCATAGGTCAACTTCCCATCCCATAGGTCGAAAATACGTTTTCGTAAATACACTTCGCCTCCCATGCGATCCTGGCTATAATCTGCTCCCGAATAATCTTGCAATTTTCGATCATAGGAAGTCTTGTGGCAAAATAAATCTACCCCTATGGCAAGTTCGCGATCATACCACCATGGTTCCTCGAAATTAATATCCGCTGCCAGTGTATGTTTCCCAATTTGTACGCGTGAACGGAATTTTTGACCACCACCTTGAAATTGTTTATTTTGACTATTGATATCAAAATTCCTCTGGCTAAATTCCACAAACCCAACTACTTCTCCTCCCGTGCTAATCCCACCTCCCATTCCAATTTTACCAGTATTGGCCTCTTTTACATCTATACGAATATTTTTCTTCTCGGGTACTTCAGTATTAATCGGAGAAACGTCAACGAAAGAAAAGTATCCCGTGTTCATTAGCCTCAATCTACTATTTTTCATCCTCAGAGCATCAAATGGATCACCGGGAGCCAAAGCTAACTCACGTAAAATCACCTTATTTTTAGTTTTAGAATTTCCATGAATTTCAACCTCATTCACAAAGCATTTTTCAGATTCATTGATTGCAAATTCAACATCTATTCTATTGTACACCAAATCCGCCTTTTTGTCCACATGGATGTTCATATTAATATATCCCGACTGACCATAAAAATCGACAACCCTACTGCAGGCAGCATCTACTTCGGCAGGAGAAAACACGTCGGAGGTTCGGATGGCAAGAATGTCTTCTATTTCTTTGGTTTCGTATAGGTTATTCCCACTTATTGTGATACTCCCCACATGATACAGCTGACCTGTGTGAACGGGGATGGATATTATTAAACTATTTTTCCTATTCTCGTAGGAAATACTACCTTCATCGATCTCAATATCTAGGTATCCGTGGTTACGAAAAATTGATTTAATCGTTTCAAGGTCACTGCTAAAATCACCGGGATGATATAATCCCGTCTTCTTAAAGATGGAAAGTAGAGTCCACCTTTTTGTACGCATTGCTTTCAAAAGTTCAGACTCTTTTACCACGTCATTGCCAATGAATTTAATTTTTCCGATGTGGAACTTTTGACCTTCAACGATGTTGAACACTACTTTGACCTGAGTAGCGTCACTTGTATTGACAATATCATAGGATACGTCAGCGTAGGGGTAGCCATGATCATTGTAAAGCTTTATTAGTGCTTCTACATCCGATTTCAAGACTCCTTTCGATAGCCCTGCTCTGGGTTTGGTTGATATTTTTTTTAGCAAAACCTTCGACTTAAACTTTTTGTTCCCAGAAAACTCTATCGACGCTACTTGCATTTTGGGAGTCAACGAAAAGATCACCCTGTAGTCGTTAGTTCCACCAATCTCATCAACTTTGATGGATACATGTTCAAAATTTCCGCTTGCGTATAGCGATTTCAAAGAAGCATCTGCTAGGAATGGGGAAAATTCTTTTCCCTCCTTTAAAAGTACGTGTGATTCAATGATGTCTTGGCTAATATTTAACTCAGGACCACAGCATTTATATTCTATGCTCTTGACAATATTGGGTCCATTCAATATATTTTGGGGAAAGGCCTTTTGGCATGGATCCAATGCTACCAAATAAAGTGGTATGAACAACAATGCTTTTTTTATCATGGTAACACTTTTATTCACAAATATTTTCATCTACGTAGCTTTCAAATCTGGTTAAGTTGCGTACAAATATCAACGGCACAACACCAATAGGACCATTTCTGTGTTTTGCAATCACTAAGTCGCGGACAACGGTATCTCCCTCAAAATTATCACCATCTTCCTTGTCGGAAGGATTAATTTGTTTGGTCAATATTAATACCACATCCGCATCCTGTTCAATTGCTCCTGACTCTCTTAGATCTGATAGCTTGGGTTGGCGCTTTTCCCTTTCCGAATCCCGATTTAGTTGGCTTAGAACTATTACGGGAATTTTTAATTCCTTTGCCATTGCCTTTATTCCACGTGAAATCTCAGAAATCTGTTGTTCTCTCGGTATCCTACTATCGCCATTAATAAGTTGCAAATAATCGATCACAATTAAATCGATATGCCCTTTGCTGTGCATCCTACGTGCCTTGGCCCGCATTTCTAAAATGGTCAAATTGGTTGATTCATCTATCCATAGAGGGGCCGCCTGTAATTCTTTCGCCACACTTAACAGAGACTCGCTTGTGCTCTTGGGGATAAATCCATCGTGCAATTTGGTCATATTTATGCCCGCTCGACCACACAATATGCGTAGAGCTAATTGTTCGGAACTCATTTCTAGGCTAAAAAACAAAACTCCTTTGGGAGTGTGTCCCTTTTTTGGTATCACAATGTTTTCAGCGATATTCATTGCCAGGCTAGTCTTCCCCATAGAGGGCCGAGCAGCTATCACGATCATTTCGCTGGGCCTAAATCCAAACGTCATCCTGTCCAAATCTGTAAACCCCGATGGTAAACCCGTCAGTTCTCCCCGGTGATGCAACAACAGCTGAATTGTGTTAACTGCCGAATCAATGGACTTTTTTATCGGGACGGCACAGTCTGAAATACGGTCCGAGCTTATAGCAAATATTTCATTTTCTGCCTTCTCTATGAAGGCATCGAGTTCATCCGTTTCACCGTACGCACGCTCAATGTTTATCACGGATGCTGTAATTACACGCCTGGTAAGTTCTAAATCCCGTACGCGTTTCACGTAATGCACAATATGGGCTGGAGTATCTATTCGGTCGCAGATTCTGTTGATAAAATCTATGCCACCGATGGAATCCAACTTCCCCGTGGATTTCAAGCGGTCTGCTAGGAAAATTTCATTAACGGGCGTTCCTTCTTCGTAGATATTAAC
The DNA here is from genome assembly GCA_031283685.1 of Puniceicoccales bacterium. Taxonomy (GTDB): domain Bacteria; phylum Verrucomicrobiota; class Verrucomicrobiia; order Opitutales; family JAIRKQ01; genus JAIRKQ01. The sequence continues at coordinate 35,702 of JAITBI010000004.1, forward strand.
TATGGCTTCCCACAGTATTTTGTGGGCGGGTATGTAGAATGAATCAACGGAAATCCTGTTTTGGATACCAAAAGTTATGCTATCCTGTCCTCCTTCTATTATGCAGCAAGCTAGCAATGCCTGCTCAAAGTCAACACTATGCGGTTGTACACGACCGGTAAAATTCTCGCACACAACGGAATCGTCGGACTTTTTAGTTTTTTTATGGGAACTTGTAGCCATCAAGCATTTCCGAATACGAGAGCTCCACGCTCGAAAACATATGCCAATCCATTAGTTTATAGGATTTTCAGACACAATATCAAAATACAAGTCGAATGAAATCGTGTCATGTAATTTAATCAACGCTTTGCGACGACCAACTCCTTTTATTGGAGAATCAAGATGTATTTTTTTTCTATCTATCTGCAGCCCCTTTTGCTCCAGAGCACTAGAAATTTCTCTGGCAGTCACAGCTCCAAACATTTTACCATTTTCACTGGTTTTAACCACAATTGCCAACGATACATTAGAAAGTTTTTCCAATAATTCTTGAGCTTGTGCAAGATCTTGCTTTTCGCGCATTGCTCGAGCCTTTTGCAAGGCCTCTATTTGCTTCTTATTGGTCCGCGTCATCGGTACCGCAATTTCATTCGGGAAAAGGAAATTACGGGCATAGCCAGCCCTGACCCTAATTTGATCTCCTTCCGCACCAAGGGATTTAACGTGTTTTAACAATAGTATTTCGGTCGTTGCCATAAAATTTTACTCTTCAAAAGGGGACATCTTCATCTAACTGTACATTGGTATAGCCTGGCTTATCTTTTACTCCTTTATTTTGGGATAGATCTTCCACTAATCGCTCGACTGGTTCCTGGTGAGATTCGGCAACATTTTGTGATGCAACTCCACCTTCCTCAGCATCGCCACGGGACCCAACGAACTGGAAATTCTCTAGCACCACACCAAGCTTACTACGTTTTTCACCGGATTGACTTTCCCACTGATCCAATCTTAGTCGACCCTCAAGTAGGATAGGGCGTCCTTTAATAAAATATTTTCCAATAACTTCCGCCTGTTTACCAAATGCATCGACATCGACGAATGCTGTCTCTTCTTTCATTGTCCCATCTACCAGTTTTGTCTGACGGCTGACAGCCACTGCGAACTTGCAAATGGACATGCCTTGCTGTGTTACCCTTAGTTCGGGATCGCGGGTAAGATTACCCATTAAAATTACTTTGTTAAAAGAGGCCATAATTTTATCTTGTGGACTCTACTAAAATCCTATTGATAGTTTTGTCCAGCCTAAGTCTCGATTTTATTCCTTCAACGATGGTAGGAACTCCTTCGAACAAAAACTGCACATATATCCCACTTGGAAAATTTTTATTAACCACCCGTTCGAAATTCTTTTGTCCCAAATTTTCAACCGCCGCAATTTTTCCTCCAAAATCAGTTATAATTCCAGATAACCGCCCCACAACCGTGTCGACGGTATCCGTACATCCATGCATATCCAATATGAAACTTGCAGTATATTTTCTTATATCGCTCATATAATTTTTTTCTGATTTGCTAGATTCATGGCATGTTCGAGCCCTTTGTCAAGCAGTAGCTGTAAATACTCCAATATTTTTGGCATTGCATCTTTTAAAATTTGTAATTCATTGGCAGAGAGCTTGCTCAAAACATGGTCTTTGAGATCCATTTGCGGATGAAGTTTTTCTCCAACTCCCACTCTACACCGTATAAATCCTCCCCCGATTTTTGACAAAATATCAGCGACCCCATTATGCCCTCCCGTTCCTTCCCTACCATGGATTCTAAAGTCTCCAACAGGAAACGCTATGTCGTCATAGATAACTATGACATTTGTGGCGGGGATTTTGTAGTAGCTACATAATTTTAGAACGGCAGTCCCGCTGTCATTCATGTAAGTCGTTGGTTTTGCCAAAACTACCGATCCTTCTTCCATGGGACATTTAGCCGTATGAGCCCTATGTTTTTTACTCAGGGTCCATCGCAAATTTTTTTCATTTGCAAACGCATCAATAACTAGAAATCCCACATTATGCCGAGTTAAATCATACTCAGCTCCGGGGTTTCCCAGCCCAATTATTAGGCTGTTAGCCATAATTTTTCACTATTCCGTTTTTTGTGCAACTTCTTCGGTAGCCGGTATTTCCGCTGTAGCAGCTTCCTTAGCAACAGCTTCCTTGGTCTCCTCTTCGGCAACAACAGCATTGCATGAAATAATAGGTGAGGCTTGGTCTCCGAGCAATTCAACACCACCTGGGGCAACGAGATCGCTTAAATGTACAATAGTCCCAATATCCAGAGTGCTTATGTCAACGCGTATGGATGAAGGAAGATCGGCAGGCAGACATCTCACGGTGACTTCATGGCGAACAATATCTAAAATACCGCCACTTTGTTTTACGCCGACAGCCTCTCCGGAAAATTCAAGTGGAACAACGGTTGTCATCTTTTCTGATTGCGAAACTTCATGGAAATCTATGTGAAGAAACTTATCGGTTACCGGGTCCCGCTGAATATCGGCAATATCCGATAGATGTATGGCGTCTCCCTCTACCTCAATATCTATTAAAGATGCGGAATGTCCCTTTTCCTTTAATAATGCCTTTAATTCTTTTTCATCGACAGTTAGTGCTGTTGTTCCCGAATGTCCATACACAACGGCAGGAACCTTTCCAGATGCACGCAATCTTTTCATTGATCCACGACCGAATTCATGCCTTTTTGCCACTAGTAACTTCAAATGCTTCATAAAACTGCCACTAGCTAATAATAATCATCCTTATAAATCGCAACCAAAAAATGAAGAAATTCAAATGTGTCTTAGACAATTGTCTGTTTAAATGGATGAAAAATTTATCTTTAAAGTTTTTGATTTAAAAATTTTTAGCAAAATGTAAAATATGTAGTTCCATGGAAAATAAAACTTTTGTCGCGTGTGCAGAAAAAATTGCAGGAACGCTGGCTGGTAGAATGCTAATTGCTCACCCCATATTGGAAGATGAACAGTTTGAAAAAACCATACTGTTCGTGGAATCTGATACCGGGAATAGTGTCACGGGAGTAATTTTGAACCGTCCACTAAGTATTATGCTAAAAGCTTTGGGGAAAAATTTTGAAGATTTACCTATTAGCAACGTTCCGGTTTACCAGGGAGGTCCCTATGAGAACACGACGGTTATGTTAACCGCCTGGGTATTCGATGATAGGCGAAAGGTCTTTGAAATTTATCACATGATTACTCCCGCAGAAGCTTTCAAGCTAGAAGAAACAAACAACAATATTCAATTTCGAGCTTTTCTTGGATATTGTCAATTTGATCGACATATTTATGGTGATATAGAAAAAGGACTGTGGGTGGTTGGGTCTCCCAAAAGGCTATTGGGCTCGACAGAACGTGAAGAAATCCTTTGGAAAACTATGCTATTGAAGGAAAATCCTAACGCACTAATTTATCGGTAATTCAGCCCTCCTTTTAAAGGGAAAAATAAATTTTTGCGCAAAGAGGATAGCTGAAATATTACATTGAGATTCGCTAGGGGCTCTACGATAAGATTAGATAAACCAACTAAATGAGATCATTGAAGCTTTATTCTGCCAATATCAATAAATTTAAGACTTCAAATGGTTGTTTTAGATGCTAACATATCTAGCATGATTGTTCGGAATGGTAGGGGAATGGCGCTAATCTTCGTGATTCTGGTTCTACTGTTCGTCGGTGGAATTTTTACAAACATTGCCACCTTTAATTACATAGAAATTTTACGCCTCAGGAAAGAAACAAATGTCGATAGGGCGAAAGATATGGCCCTCTTTGCACTCGGTTTAGCCGTTGAAAAATTGCAAAGATTGACAGGATGCGATACCTGTGCGACGGCTTTGGCAGGATCAATTGGCAATGTCAGTGGGGGGAAAAAATATTATACTGGAGTTTGGGATAGTTCCGAAAAAAGATCCGGTGGTGAACAAAATTTTCTCGGGTGGTTGGTTTCCAATGAGAATTCAGAAAATTTTGATTCCATTTTTGACGATAAATCTGGGAAGATGGAAAAGATTTTTTCTTTTGGTATGGGCGATGATGTTTATATTAAACCGGTTGACCTGAAAAATTCCAATGAAGTGGTTGGACAATATGGCTTTTGGATATGCGATGAAAGTCAAAAAATAAAAATCAACCTGATTGATAAATATTCACAATCTTCGAATTCTAGGGCCAGGAAAATTCGTTGCTGTTGTCCACAAACATTTGACGTTGATACGATTTTTGGGAAAAATAGTCGAATAAAAAATAACTTTATCCTGACAAAAATCGATTTCCCAGAGCAGCTTTCCAACATAGAACCATCCGCCGAAAAAGTTTTTTCACAAAATAGGCACGTTCTGACCTTACATTCTTACGGAGTCTTGAGCGATGCTAAACGAGGAGGTCTTCGCCAAGACCTGTCCCAACTGGCAAATCGCAGAACTTCCAATGGTCTAAGTGGACAACGTTTATTCGCCTCACAAACGGAACTACCGGCCTATGTTCCCACGCTAGATTTCCTATTATCATTTTTTGATCTAGCCAATGGGTTTAAAAGCAATGGTATTCCGGTGTTTGCCACAGATCCGATGTTTCGGCCACAAATGCTTAAAAATTATGATGGAGCCACCATAGATTTTCCCGGGAACGATTTGCAGCCCGCGACAACGCACGGGATTTATCCTTTGCTAGTGCAATCGAACGTCAATATTGGAGTGGCTACCGTCGATGGACATTTCGCTTTTACTTTTATTCCACAAATTGTGCTTTGGAATCCCTATGATGTTGATTTACAGCCAACGAACTATGTGGTGGAGCTATGTGTGCCTTACAATGATCCGACCAATACGATTGGGTTGACGTTGCTTGGGTTTAATAGCACACAGCAGAGCTTTGTGAATTTAGTGGCACGTAATTTAACGGATCCTCAGTCCGAAAATGATGTGTCTCCCATTTTAAAATTAAGATTTTTCTCAAGTTTTAGAGCTGGAGAAACCAAGGTTTTTTCATTGTCAAATTCCCAAGCAATTGATTGGAACAAAGGAAACCAATTATCTAACGCGGATGACTTGTCAAATTTTACATACATGGATACTGGCGTTCCCGTTGGTGGATACACCACCATTAGATTACAGTGTAGAAATGCAAATGATGGTATTAATAAGTATTGGGATTGTTTTTACTGGAGGTTAAGGGGTGATGACGGTAAAATTTTGCAGGAGATTGCAGAATTAGATCCTCGTGGAAATGGAGGGATTGAATGCGAGCGTACGGTTTTTGGTGGAAATATTAATTGCTTTGCGTTCTGTTCTCGCATGAAATATGGCATTCGTAACGATGCTGATGGTGAAAATGGCATACGGTGGCTAGCCACGTGTAATCCGCGGGCCCAATATGTTAACCGTGCGGTTTGCCAAGGATATTCATCGATATTTTTCCATGGAGATTTTGCTTCGGGAAACTGGAATTGGGATACGCACATCATCGATTCGGCAACACCTGAAAGCTTGAACAAGGCAATGCTCAACTATTTGAATGGTTTGGTGTTATTTGACATTCCTGATGCAACTTATGGTATTTTGAACATTGGACACTTACGACATATAAATTTTTTGCCATTTGGGTATTTTTCGAGTCAAATTTTTGGCAGTTCGCGGGCAAGCCCATTTGTGCCAATAAATAAAACGTTCCATGAAAATACAGCGGTGTCTACGACCTGGCCATCCCATGGGAGGATCGAATCTCTCTACGATTATTCGTATTTACTAAACGGAGCTATTTTTGATAAATATTTTATTTCCACGGAAAGAGACCAGAATATTAGCGATGATAATTTGCCATCTCTGACGAATAAACGGTTCAAATTGTTAGAAAATGTATCATCGATGAATGGTGAAAATTTAGCGCAGACCTTATTGATTGACGGACCATTTAACGTAAATTCAAGAGCTCCAATCGCTTGGCAATGTGTTTTGTCATCGGTGAAAAATGATTACGACGATGTTATTTTTCCAAGATTTTACGATGAAAAATTGCTGAATAAAATGCCATCCTTTGACGAACGAAAGATCAAAAATTTATCGGAAAAACTGATAGATTTGATGAAAAAGCGACACAAACCATTTTTCAGCATTGGTGAATTTGTAAATAGAACAATTGTAGAAAATCCGGCGCAGTGTAGTAGGGAAGGGGATTTGCAAAAAGCAATAGATGTTTCCAAACTGAATGCAAGCCTTGAAAACTATTACATCAATTTTTCCAAAAACATTCCATCCTACGATAACGTGTCGGCAAGTGGATTCTTGGAAGAAAATTTGCCAAATGTTGTCAATCAGGCGGATATTTTACAAACAACATCCCATTTTCTATGCACACGGGGCGACACCTTTTTAGTTCGTGCGGTTGGACATTGCATTGATTCCAGAGGTGAAATCATCGAACGAGCACGTTGTGAGGCAGTCGTTCAACGGGTTCCAGAGTATGTCAATAATAATGAAAATGCTCCGGATGATGAAGAAGAAAATTTGTCTAAGATAAACAAAAAATTTGGTCGTAGGTATAGAATAATTCTATTCCGTTGGTTGGATAGCAGTGATATTTAGTCCACTTCTGCCTTTTGTCATTTGGGAAATTAGCAAAACATTCCGGTGAAAATTCCCAAGCATTCAGTTTCTTCACTTGAAAAGATTGGGCGAGAAAATTATCTCGCCCATATAACTCTTATCAAACTAAATCTAACAGTAAAAGATTATCTCTTACATAAAAGTAAGACTTAGGAAATTGCGGTTTGTTCAAAAAATAAAAAATTTTTCGAAATTGGGTTCGAACCTATGGGTGTATGATTTTTAAAAATTTTCCATGGGATCGGTCATTGCCCATTATTTTTCAATTCCAGTTCCCGCAAAAAATCCTCTAGGATGATCATGGCGGCCTGAGAATCGATAATTCCTCGATTGCGTCGCTTTCGCGTTCTAGAAGCCGATTGTTTCGTGTAGAATCTTTTTTGTTCGTCGATCGCTTGTTCGCTCGTTAGCCGTTCATCGACGAGATTGATTCTAACACCACCTGGCAGCCTATTTGATAAAACTTCTATAAACCTATCCACCTGTTTCGCTTTGCCGCTCCGAGTTCCATCCATATTTATCGGATAGCCGATGGCGATTTCATCGATATTGTTTTCTTCCACTGTTGCATAAATTTTTTCTACTTTTTCGTCATAACATTTTGAAACTATGGCCTTCATGGGAAGTACAAGCTTAACTTCCCCATGGCAGATACTAATTCCAACTCGCCTAGAGCCGTAATCTATACCAAGATAATTCACAGCCATAATGTCAAAAGATTTTTTCGGACATGTCAACGGCCGTATTTTTATCGTTGTTCGGATTCGGTCAAATTTGGGCTTTTCTAAAGATTTTAAGCAATATTTGCCCAATAAAATTTGTTGAATTTATAAACTTTTTGATTAGTACTTAGAGAGTATAGTTCTTTGCAATTTGGGGGTGCCATGGATTCGATTGTGTATTGTAGATCAACATTGCATGTCGGAGTTGACGGTCGGCTTCGTTACCAAACCGTTAAATAAATAAATGGCAACAATGTCATAAATGTTGACTTCAGCAATGGAGTCAACAGAGCTGCAGCTTAGCCGCAGTGCATCATCCTGTCTGATGCTCGATGGGGCAGGTATGGTGTCGATCTATCGAGCGTCTCTGTGGAATTTCGCAGTGTGCCATGGAGATAATTTGCACTGCGATGGTCCTAGTGTGATGTGTCGATGCATGATGTTAGGATGAGAGTCAATCATTGGACAAACATGTAGGCGTGTTTTTCGAAGATACACAAGACGCGGGTTCAATTCCCGCCACCTCCACCAGTAATAGCCGTATGTTTTGTTGGCAACGATGTTAATATTTATATATTTTTGTTGACACAAAATTATTGGAGAGTAGACTATCCGCCGTTAAGGTACGGTAATGGACGGGCAGAACGGGTTTTTGAAGCCGCCGATGGGGTGGTGGAAAAAGTTTTCCTATTCTTTTACTTAATCGTTAATATCGTTAGAAGTTTACGGGAAGGGTACAGATGGTTAGTGTAAAGCAAAGGACACGACGTAAGTTTATAAATAGCCTGCCACTAGGGGCTAAATTGGACTACAAGGAAAGCGTCGACAAGCTACATGCAGATGTCATGGGAAAAGTAACCGCCTCACAGGAAAAGGTGGAAGAAGCTTTAGCTCAAAATACAAAGCTGGCGAAACAGATACGGGATGTTTTGGCCAAGCAAGAAAAAGTTTTGGCTATACTGGATTACAAGCCGAGTGAAGGAAATCCTGTTGTTAAACGTTTTAAGGATAAGCTGTCGGGGATCGATGACTTGGCAAAACTTACCCGGGAGCATGAGATGAGGATATGCGATACTCTTGGGTTGACTCCGAAAGGTGGCTGGGAACAAGCACTTGCTCGCCTTGAAAAACCAGCAAAAGAAGGAAGGACGATGGGAGAGATTTCAAAAATTCTGCTCCATGAAGAAAAATCCGAAGGATCATCGGATACGGACCATGCAAAACCAGAAAAATCTCCCGAAAGCGGAGAAAATATTTCCTCTGCAGATGTGGAAAAAAATTCTTCCGACAAACGCAAGCCAAAAACTTCCGGAAGTTCTAAACGGGCAATAAAAAGGGTGAGAATATAGTGGGTATTAATTTTTAACGGTGGGAGGTAAGATATGTCTGGTAGCGTAGAGATAAACACTGGCGGATATGCAATTACGCAGGATGATATCGATATGGTGACCAATCCTTTTTTGGATTTGGATAAGGCGTTTGGTGCAACTTTCTATTTTTTAGAAGGGCAATACGACCAAATTGTTTTGGAAAAGATTTTTGTCATATTAAATTCTTGTAATCCGACGACACTGGAGAACATAAATGATAAAAAAGGAGCAGTAGGTACCGCTGCAGAAGCTTACAATGAGGCGGTAGCGAATGATATGATCTTTCAGGAAATAGGGGCTTATAATATAGCAGACCTAATCGCAAGTTTGGAAGCCACTTATACCGTGAACGGCATTTCCCCATCAAATGGTTTGAGTTCTTGTCGATCACTCATTGACATTGCTTATGCTAATGTTTTGTCCCTCGTCTGCAACCTCTACGAGGAAGCGATAGGCAGTATTGATTTGACGAATCCTAACTTTGCCGGAAACACGGACTTGTCGACTCTTAAAACACAGCTGGATACAAATGTAATTAATCTGAAAACTAGTCTGCAAACGCAATTTAACATTAATTTGAGTGACCTTAAAAATAGCTTGAATACGAACATACCCCTAGATGCTCTGAAGACAGCCTTGGAAGGAATAGTGGAGGGATTGTCCGATGGAGATAATAAAAACAACATCAATGCGGCCATAACTGCAATCAATACCTATAACACAACCAAAAATGATACTAATTTGCAAGCTGTCAAAACAGCATTAGATGCCATCAAAGATTATACTGAACTTTCAACTGCGAAAACATCGGTTGCAAATGCAATAGCCGTCATCGCTGCCATAGACGCAATCAATACCTATGACACAACCAAAGATGATACTAATTTGCAAGCTGTCAAAGCAGCATTGGAGGCTATCACTGGTCTTAGTGGAGTCTCCACACAAATATCAATCCCAGGGATGATAAGCAGCATAGGTACTTACTTCATAATTGGAGAAGCTCAGGCTGCCATTACCACATTTAGAAGCTACGGAGGAAAGACCAAACTTAATTTGGATGCTGTTGTGGCCAAACTTTCAGCCCTAAATACAGCAATAGATGGATTCCCGGCTAACCTAAAAACAACTTATTATACAGATTTAAAGAATGCGATTAATATCGCAACTAGCCGAACAAGCGGAATGCGCTCTAAATTAAATGGTTTGAGTGATGCTATCAATGCCTACAAGGGGGCAACGTCCCTAATAGCAACTCCAGATCTTTTTCAGGAAATTAAACGTGCTTTTAATGCGTTTGCCGATGGTGAAATACAAACACAGTTCGTCGATTCCGAACTTACTGATTTAGACGATCGTCTTAATACTTGCAACTCGAGTATTGGTGCCATATTTTCTTCATTTGAAGGTTTTTACGAAAACTTAAATACCTTCATTACAATTTGCCAAAACGATACAGTTAGGGGGTTGCTGACTATTACCGAACAACAGCAATACTATGAAGGAAATCCACTCACACTCAAAGGTGCCCTGACATATGCTAATCTTAACGCTTTGTGTAATACTTTGAATAGACATTTAAATGACATATCAGGTGCCGTTACAACAGCAAAAACGGCCTTGGAGAAAGCTAATACAGATTTGGAAGGGGCATTGAAAGGTTTTAGCTCCGCTGCAAATCCCAATGACCTACTCAACCTGTGCATGATGGCATCAACGCCGAAACCGCAAGCGG